>NZ_MDGW01000080.1:0-8489 GCF_001712525.1 Shigella sp. FC1661 | reverse complement strand
GCTGGCTGTTTTACGCGTATGACAGGATACGGAGGACGGTTGTGGCGCACGTCTTCGGTGAACGCACTCTGGCCACACTGGAGCGTCTTCTGAGCCTGCTGTCGGCCTTTGAGGTCGTGGTATGGATGACGGATGGCTGGCCGCTGTATGAATCACGCCTGAAGGGAAAGCTGCACGTTATCAGCAAGCGTTACACTCAGCGCATTGAGCGACATAATCTGAATCTGAGACAACATCTGGCAAGGCTGGGACGGAAGTCACTGTCGTTCTCAAAATCGGTGGAGCTGCATGACAAGGTCATCGGGCATTATCTGAACATAAAACACTATCAGTAAGTTGGCAGCATTACCCGACAAGGCAACATAACACCTTACCTA
Organism: Shigella sp. FC1661; assembly: GCF_001712525.1. Lineage (NCBI taxonomy): Bacteria > Pseudomonadati > Pseudomonadota > Gammaproteobacteria > Enterobacterales > Enterobacteriaceae > Shigella > Shigella sp. FC1661. The sequence continues at coordinate 8,112 of NZ_MDGW01000080.1, read as the reverse complement.
CAAAACAGAAAATCAACATTACGGCAACAATAAGGGTTCTCGGTGTTTTTCCTGGAACATGGTAAAGTAAGGACATTCTTAACCCCCACTTTGAGGTGCCCGATGGAAAAGACCACAACGCAGGAGTTATTAGCGCAGGCTGAAAAAATCTGCGCGCAGCGTAATGTGCGCCTGACCCCACAGCGCCTGGAAGTGTTGCGCCTGATGAGTCTGCAGGATGGCGCTATCAGCGCTTATGATCTGCTTGATTTACTGCGCGAAGCTGAACCGCAAGCCAAGCCGCCAACGGTTTATCGCGCGCTGGATTTTCTGCTTGAGCAAGGTTTTGTGCATAAGGTGGAATCCACCAACAGTTATGTGCTCTGTCATCTGTTCGACCAGTCCACCCATACTTCAGCCATGTTTATTTGCGATCGCTGCGGCGCAGTGAAAGAAGAGTGTGCAGAAGGCGTGGAAGACATCATGCATACGCTGGCGGCAAAAATGGGGTTTGCCCTGCGGCATAATGTGATTGAAGCACATGGGCTCTGTGCGGCATGCGTGGAAGTGGAAGCGTGTCGTCATCCTGAACAGTGCCAGCATGATCACTCTGTGCAGGTGAAAAAGAAACCGCGTTAAGAGGGCGTACATCCTTGTACACGTCGGGCAGGAGGGATTAATTACCAGCGATATTCATTGCGGGTTTCCCAATCCACGACCTCTTTTTCTGCCTGATCTTTCTGATAACCATAACGTTCCTGGATTTTACCGACCAGTTGATCACGTTTACCTTCAATGATCGTCATATCATCATCGGTCAGTTTGCCCCATTGCTCTTTCACTTTACCTTTAAACTGTTTCCAGTTACCGCCGGCTTCATCTTTATTCATAATCAAGACCTCATCGTTAGGTTGTGAATGAGAGTACGTTCACTTTTCTTCTGAACGTGAGATTAAGTGTAGTCAGCAATTTGGCTTAGGATTATTTATTCAGAATTTTTAACCGTCACGTTGCGGCAAACCAGGTACCGTTGCGCCAGTGACGCCGCCAGATAGCCGCCAGAGAAAGCCCGCGCAACGCCAGAAAGACGGTTAACGCCAGCCACAAAGCATGATTACCCAGCCACGGCAGCGTAAGGAGCGTCAACGCAAAACCTGCGGCGGCCACCGCCATACTGTTACGCATTTCGGCTGCGCGCGTTGCGCCTATAAACATGCCGTCCAGCAGATAACACCAGACGCCAACCAACGGCAAAATCACCTGCCAGATAAGATAGCGGTCGGCCAGCTGCTGAATCTGGGTTAACGACGTCAGCAACGCAATGATGTGTTCCCCTGCCAGCAAATAAACTACCGAAAACAGTAACGCTACGATCCCCGACTGGCGGCACGCTGCCCGCCAGACATCCAGCAACTGGCTACCGTCGCGCGCACCGTACGCCTGACCGGAATGCGCTTCAACCGCGTAGGCAAAACCATCCAGCGCATAGGCGGTAAAGGTGAGTAGCGTCATCAGAACCGCGTTAACAGCGATAATGTCACTCCCCAGTCGCGCACCAAGTACGGTGATCGCGCCGAAACAGAGTTGCAACAACAGCGAACGCAGCATGATATCGCGGTTAAGCGCCAGCAAGCGACGGAAGTTTCCTCGCCAGGCAGTTTTCAGCATTTCGCCGGAAATTCCGCGTAGTTTGAGGATTTTACGCACCATTAGCAGACCAATCAGCAATGTTGCATATTCCGCAATAACCGTCGCCAGCGCCGCGCCCTGCACGTTCATATGCAGCCCCATCACCAGCCAGACATCCAGCACAATGTTGAGGATATTGCCGACCACTAACAAAATTACTGGCGCACGGGCATATTGCACGCCGAGTAACCAACCAAGTAATACCAGATTCGCCAGCGACGCCGGTGCGCTTAACCAGCGGATTTCAAGAAAGCGCCGCGCCTGTTCCAGGACTGCTTCACTACCGCCAACAATATGCAGTGCCAGATCGATAATCGGTGTACGCAGCAGCGCAATTAACGCCCCTGCCCCCAACGCCAACAGCAACGGTTGCACCAGCGCACGGGCTAATGCCTGAGGATTTTTGGCACCATAAGCCTGCGCAGTCAGCCCGGTGGTGCTCATGCGTAAAAACAGCAACAGCATAAAGAGAAAGCTGGTCGCCGTTGCACCAACCGCCACGCCGCCCAAATAAACTGGACTATCAAGATGACCAATTACCGCCGTATCGACCAGTCCCAGCAACGGAACGGTGATATTGGAGAAAATCATGGGTAAGGCGAGATGCCAGAGTGCTTTATCAGATGAAGTGAGGAATGCCATGCAGACAAGCCTGATGAAGAGAGATGAAAAACAAACCGCGACGCCTGGCGGCATCGCGGTCTCAGAGATATGTTACAGCCAGTCGCCGTTGCGAATAACTCCAACCGCCAGCCCTTCAATGGTGAAGCTCTGCTGACGAAGGTCAACGACAATTGGTTTAAACTCGCTATTTTCTGGCAACAGTTCGACTTTATTGCCCTGTTTTTTCAGGCGCTTAACGGTAACTTCGTCATCAATACGTGCGACAACGACCTGACCGTTACGTACATCCTGAGTTTTATGCACTGCCAGCAAGTCGCCATCCATAATGCCAATATCTTTCATCGACATCCCGCTGACGCGCAGCAGGAAATCAGCATTCGGCTTGAACAAGGAAGGATCGACCTGATAATGACCTTCAATATGCTGCTGCGCCAGAAGCGGTTCACCGGCAGCCACACGACCTACCAGCGGCAACCCTTCTTCCTCTTCCTGCAACAGACGAATCCCGCGTGATGCGCCGGAAACAATTTCAATAACTCCTTTGCGTGCCAGCGCCTTCAGATGTTCTTCAGCCGCGTTTGGGGAACGGAACCCCAAACGCTGCGCGATTTCCGCACGCGTCGGCGGCATACCTGTCTGGCTGATGTGATCACGGATGAGATCAAACACCTCTTGTTGCCTGGCCGTTAACGCTTTCATTCCGCCCCCTGGGTGTATATACAGTTATACTGTGAGTATATACAGCAAAAGGCGATTTTGGAACCATAAACTGCACAATAAACCAGAGATTTATCGAATTCTGGAAGGGTTATCCAAAATGCGACCATAACAGGATGCACCAGGTTATCACGGCGACGATAATCGCAATCAGCACCGCGGCGGATCCCATATCTTTTGCGCGTCCGGAAAGCTCATGGTATTCAGAGCCAATTCGGTCAACCACTGCTTCGATGGCGCTATTGAGGATTTCCACAATCATCACCAGCATCACGGAGCTGATAAGCAGCACGCGGGTAATTGCGTCCACATCCAGCCAGCAGGCGATGACCACCGCCAACAATACCGCTACGCCTTCCTGACGGAATGCCGCTTCGTTGATCCATGCAGCGCGTAAACCTTTCCAGGAATAGCCAGCAGCTTTGATAATTCGGGTGAATCCAGTGGTATTATTGGCCATTGAAAGAACCTTTTTACATTATGAGCGTCAATATCAGTGTACCGTTAAATCCGATGATTCGGGTTTGCGTAACGCCGCGCGAAACATGAGCGGATACCACAGAATTTCCCATGACTTTCTGCTATCCTTGCCGCGCATTTGCATTATTAACCAGAGGCTTTACATCGTTTATGTCCGGCTGGCCACGAATTTACTACAAATTACTGAATTTACCATTAAGCATCCTGGTAAAAAGCAAGTCTATTCCGGCAGATCCTGCCCCGGAACTGGGGCTGGATACCTCTCGTCCAATTATGTACGTTTTACCGTACAACTCGAAAGCAGATTTGCTGACGTTACGCGCCCAGTGTCTGGCTCATGACTTGCCTGACCCGTTAGAGCCGCTGGAAATCGACGGCATGCTACTGCCGCGCTATGTGTTCATTCACGGCGGGCCGCGTGTATTCACCTATTACACGCCGAAAGAAGAGTCTATTAAGCTGTTCCACGACTATCTCGATTTGCACCGTAGCAACCCAAATCTGGATGTGCAGATGGTGCCAGTATCGGTGATGTTTGGTCGCGCGCCGGGGCGTGAAAAAGGCGAAGTAAACCCGCCGCTGCGTATGCTTAACGGCGTACAGAAATTTTTCGCCGTACTGTGGCTCGGTCGCGACAGTTTTGTGCGTTTCTCGCCGTCAGTTTCGCTGCGCCGTATGGCGGATGAACACGGCACGGATAAAACTATCGCACAGAAACTGGCGCGCGTGGCGCGTATGCACTTTGCCCGTCAACGTCTGGCTGCTGTGGGCCCACGTCTGCCTGCTCGTCAGGATCTGTTTAATAAGCTGCTCGCCTCCCGCGCCATTGCCAAAGCGGTAGAAGATGAAGCGCACAGCAAAAAAATCTCCCATGAAAAAGCGCAGCAGAACGCGATTGCGCTGATGGAAGAGATTGCGGCGAATTTCTCTTACGAGATGATCCGCCTGACTGACCGCATTCTGGGCTTCACCTGGAACCGACTTTATCAGGGCATCAACGTCCATAACGCCGAGCGCGTTCGCCAGCTGGCCCACGACGGTCATGAGCTGGTGTATGTGCCTTGCCACCGCAGTCACATGGACTACCTGCTACTTTCTTACGTGCTGTACCACCAGGGGCTCGTGCCGCCGCATATCGCCGCCGGGATCAACCTGAATTTCTGGCCGGCCGGGCCGATTTTCCGCCGTCTGGGGGCGTTCTTTATTCGCCGTACGTTTAAAGGCAATAAACTTTATTCCACCGTTTTCCGTGAGTATCTCGGCGAACTGTTCAGCCGTGGTTATTCCGTCGAGTATTTCGTGGAAGGCGGTCGTTCCCGTACGGGGCGTTTGCTGGATCCGAAAACCGGTACGCTGTCGATGACCATTCAGGCGATGCTGCGTGGCGGCACGCGTCCGATTACGCTGATTCCGATCTATATCGGTTATGAGCACGTCATGGAAGTGGGGACTTACGCCAAAGAACTGCGCGGTGCGACGAAAGAGAAAGAGAGCCTGCCGCAGATGCTGCGCGGTTTAAGCAAGCTGCGTAATCTCGGTCAGGGTTACGTCAACTTCGGTGAACCAATGCCGTTGATGACCTACCTTAACCAGCATGTACCTGACTGGCGTGAATCTATCGATCCCATCGAAGCGGTGCGTCCGGCATGGTTAACGCCGACGGTCAATAATATTGCTGCCGATCTGATGGTACGCATTAACAACGCAGGCGCGGCAAACGCCATGAACCTCTGCTGTACCGCGCTACTGGCATCACGTCAGCGCTCACTTACCCGCGAGCAGTTAACCGAGCAACTCAACTGCTACCTGGATCTGATGCGCAACGTACCTTACTCCACGGACTCTACCGTTCCTTCAGCCAGCGCCAGCGAGCTTATCGATCACGCGCTGCAAATGAACAAGTTTGAAGTTGAGAAAGACACTATCGGCGACATCATCATTCTGCCGCGCGAGCAAGCGGTGCTGATGACCTACTATCGCAACAACATTGCGCATATGTTGGTGCTGCCTTCGCTGATGGCGGCAATTGTCACCCAGCATCGCCACATCTCCCGCGACGTATTGATGGAGCACGTCAATGTGCTTTACCCAATGCTGAAAGCGGAGCTGTTCCTGCGCTGGGATCGCGACGAGTTGCCGGACGTTATTGATGCGTTGGCAAATGAGATGCAACGTCAGGGGCTGATTACCCTGCAAGATGATGAGTTGCATATCAACCCGTCGCATTCTCGCACGCTACAGCTGCTGGCCGCAGGCGCGCGCGAAACGCTGCAACGTTATGCCATCACCTTCTGGCTGTTGAGCGCTAACCCGTCGATCAACCGCGGTACGCTGGAGAAAGAGAGCCGCACCGTCGCGCAACGTCTCTCCGTGCTGCACGGTATCAACGCGCCGGAGTTCTTCGACAAGGCGGTGTTCAGTTCTCTGGTGCTGACGCTGCGTGATGAAGGGTATATCAGCGATAGCGGCGATGCCGAACCGGCAGAAACGATGAAGGTTTATCAGTTGCTGGCGGAGTTGATTACATCAGACGTGCGTTTGACGATTGAGAGTGCGACGCAGGGCGAAGGGTAACCAGAGAGAATTGCCGGATGCGGCGAAAACGCCTTATCCGGCATTCCATAATCTGCAAATTCAATAAATTGCGATGTGTTGTGTAGGCCTGAGAAGCGCCGCGCATCAGGCAACCCAGAAGAAAGCCGATGATCATCCGGCTTTTTTACATCATCAGAAATGCCAGTAACTCATTGCCAGCCCTAAAAATAGTACCAGACCAACATAGTTATTATTCATAAATGCTTTAAAGCAGGCTTCACGCTCGCGGTTGGCAATCAGTTTTTGTTGATAAACAAACAGCGCGCCAGCCACCAGAATTGACCAGTAATATCCCCAGCCTAAGCCATTTAACTCACCGATGATCGCCATCAGTGCCAGTACGCCAATCTGCAAAATACCAATAATCAATTTATCGTATTGGCCGAACAGGATTGCCGTGGATTTAATGCCAATCTTCACATCATCATCGCGGTCAACCATCGCATACTGCGTGTCGTAAGCCACCGCCCAGAGAATATTGGCGAGGAACATTAACCAGCAACTCAATGGCACCGACTCACTCACAGCGGCAAAAGCCATTGGAATCGACCAGCCAAACGCCGCGCCCAGCACCACTTGCGGGAGATGGGTATACCGCTTCATAAACGGGTACACCCACGCCAACGCCAGAGCGGCAATCGACAACAGAATGGTCATCGTATTCAGCGTCAGTACCAGTAAAAACGAAATCAGTACCAGCACTACAAACAGCGCGCGCGCCTCTTTCTCTGTTACCGCGCCGCTGGGAAGTGGTCGGTTCGCCGTGCGCTTAACATGACCATCAAACTTTCGGTCAGCATAATCATTCACCACACATCCGGCAGCGCGCATCAGCCAGACACCCGCGACAAATACCGCCAGGATCCAGAGCTGAGGAACGCCCGGTGTCGCCACCCACAACGCCCATAATGTTGGCCAGAGCAGCAGTAACGCGCCAATTGGCTTATCCGTACGCATTAAGCGATGAAACGCCAGCAGCTTATTCTGCGTCAGACTCCACTCCATATTTTTTTCCTCTTAGTACAACGGTGACGCCGGTAAAAACAGTTCTGTTAACAACAGCGGTTTACCGCTTAATCGCAGGCGGGAACGTCGCCCCCACAGCCCGGCATCACGGCCTATCTCAATAAAGTCCCGGGTTAATGTCGATGATGTGAACAGATAGCGTCCTAACGGCGTTTTACCCAATTTTTGTAACGCCAGCTCCGGCCCGCTTAACGTTGACACAGGAACGACGGTACGACCGGCAAGCCACGGTTCACCATCGGCACATAACAAAATTTCACGTAACCAGTAACGAGACTCTTTCGGCAGCAGCGGCAGTTCTTCGGGGATTTCATTCTGCTCGACAAACCCTTCGCGGATCATCGTCACGCTTACCGTTTTTCCCTGCTGTTCAAAACGTTTTGTCATGGAATCCTCCAGCAACAGCCAGTCGAGCAGTTGCGGATCCAGGGCAGGGATCTCTTTAAAATAGCGCAGCGCACGCAGTTGCGTTAACGCGGGGTGTGACATGCCGAACTCTCCGTTACATAACGTAAAGGCATTGTATCGCAGAAAAGTGTTTACGGGAGATGTAAAGCAAATTAAGTGATCTAATGCGCAACAAAAACGCAACAATCGCATGAAGTGGTAAATCGCTTTTGAACCTTACGCTTTGCCGATGCCCGCGCTGGCGAGGGCAACCATAGGGGCATCACCGCCCAGGATGCCAGGAACGGTGATGTTTTCCTTTACTTAAGCACCCTTATTCATTATACGATAAGCTCGCCAACTCGCAGTAAAAATGGGGAAAAGCGCATGTTTATCCTGAGATTTGGAGTTGAAAAGTGTTTCCTGAGTAAGATTAACAGGCAACATCTTATGTCAGGATTTATAGATACACGTGGAATTCCAATTGGTATCTTTTGTAGGATTCAACATATCATGTAAGGCAGTATGACTTTCCGTGAGACAGATGCTGGCCAACGTGGGATATTTAACGCGGGTTAACATCGTTGTCAGAGCCGCATGGGTGAGCTGTTGCTA
>NZ_MDGW01000079.1:0-8580 GCF_001712525.1 Shigella sp. FC1661 | reverse complement strand
CACCTGACCCCATGCCGAACTCAGAAGTGAAACGCCGTAGCGCCGATGGTAGTGTGGGGTCTCCCCATGCGAGAGTAGGGAACTGCCAGGCATCAAATTAAGCAGTAAGCCGGTCATAAAACCGGTGGTTGTAAAAGAATTCGGTGGAGCGGTAGTTCAGTCGGTTAGAATACCTGCCTGTCACGCAGGGGGTCGCGGGTTCGAGTCCCGTCCGTTCCGCCACTTATTAAGAAGCCTCGAGTTAACGCTCGAGGTTTTTTTTCGTCTGTATATCTATTATTGCCAGAATCGCAAAAATCCTCTGCATTTTACGCTTTTTTTTCCTCAACAGTCTGAAGCCCATAATCACCTCAGTTAACGAAAATAGCATTAAAAGAGGCATATTATGGCTATCCCTGCATTTGGTTTAGGTACTTTCCGTCTGAAAGACGACGTTGTTATTTCATCTGTGAAAACGGCGCTTGAACTTGGTTATCGCGCAATTGATACCGCACAAATCTATGATAACGAAGCCGCAGTAGGTCAGGCGATTGCAGAAAGTGGCGTGTCACGTCATGAACTCTACATCACCACTAAAATCTGGATTGAAAATCTCAGCAAAGACAAATTGATCCCAAGTCTGAAAGAGAGCCTGCAAAAATTGCGTACCGATTATGTTGATCTGACGCTAATCCACTGGCCGTCACCAAACGATGAAGTCTCTGTTGAAGAGTTTATGCAGGCGCTGCTGGAAGCCAAAAAACAAGGGCTGACGCGTGAGATCGGTATTTCCAACTTCACGATCCCATTGATGGAAAAGGCGATTGCTGCTGTTGGCGCTGAAAACATCGCTACTAACCAGATTGAACTCTCTCCTTATCTGCAAAACCGTAAAGTGGTTGCCTGGGCTAAACAGCACGGCATCCATATTACCTCCTATATGACGCTGGCGTATGGTAAGGCCCTGAAAGATGAGGTTATTGCTCGTATCGCAGCTAAACACAATGCGACTCCGGCACAAGTGATTCTGGCGTGGGCTATGGGGGAAGGTTACTCAGTAATTCCTTCTTCTACTAAACGTAAAAACCTGGAAAGTAATCTTAAGGCACAAAATTTACAGCTTGATGCCGAAGATAAAAAAGCGATCGCCGCACTGGATTGCAACGACCGCCTGGTTAGCCCGGAAGGTCTGGCTCCTGAATGGGATTAAGCCTCTCTGACAGCTCCTCCGGGAGCTGTTTTTACATGCTCGCTAAGGAAATCGATAAAAGCCCGGATGCGCGTACTTACCGCACGGTCGCTGTAATAGACGGCACTGAATGGCATTTCCACTGGCAACACTTTATCTGCCATTAACTCCACCAATTCTCCGCGAGCGATTTCTCTGTCGATCATGTAGTCGGACAAACACGCAATCCCGTTGCCACTCAGGCAAAGCTGTTTCAGTGTTTCCCCACTATTGGATGACAAACCGTATTTCACCTCATGTAATTGTCCATCACTACAGGCTATCGGCCAGGTATTGAGGGAAGCGGGTTCAGTGAATCCCAGGCAAACATGTTGCTTTAAATCGTCGATCGTTTCTGGCTTCCCGTAGCGGGAAATATAATCGGGGGAGGCGATAATTTTTCGATAACTGTTAAATAACGGCCTAGCACGTAAGCTGGAATCCGTTAACGTACCAGCGCGTATCGCGACATCCACTTTTCTTTCGATCAAATTAATAATCGTTTCGGAGGAGACTAGCGACAAAGTGATTTCCGGATAGCGTTCACGGAAAGGCTTAATTAACGGCATCAGAAAGTGCAGCACCACTGGAGTTGCGGCATCGATCCGTAACAGTCCACGCGGTGTATTACGCGTCTCCATAATTTCTGATTCTGCCGCTGCCATCTCCTGCAAAATTGACTGTACGCGACGAAAATAACGCTCGCCTTCTTCCGTCAGGCTAAGTTGTCGCGTGGTCCGATTAAGCAGGCTAACGCCAAGTTTCATCTCCAGCTTTTTCACCGCCCGGCTTACCGCTGAGTTTGCTTGCCCTAATTGTTCCGCTGCCCGGCTAAAGCTGCCGCTTTCGACGACCGAAACAAAAATGGCGAGTTCTTCCGACGTGGCTTTCATTTTTGCTCCTGTTGCAAAATAGAAGAGATATTTTGAATTTATTTGTCATTAAACCATCAGGATGCGTGATATGTCATGCGATTTAATGTTCTCCATAATGAGCAAAATTCTGACCGGTGTAAGCACTTGCTTACATAACAATATACAATTGCTCGTTGAAAGAGTGAGCTAAAATCCCTATAATAGTAGAACCCTCCCGAGTGCGGAAGGGTTGACGTAATAGAGGTTTCAAAGTCAAAAGTGCGAAAAAACACCTATGCCATGCGCTATGTTGCCGGACAACCTGCGGAAAGGATCTTACCGCCGGGGTCTTTTGCGAGCATCGGCCAGGCATTACCACCTGGGGAACCGTTAAGTACCGAAGAGCGTATTCGGATCCTGGTGTGGAACATATACAAACAGCAACGCGCTGAATGGTTGTCGGTATTAAAGAACTACGGCAAAGATGCACATCTGGTGTTATTGCAGGAAGCGCAGACAACGCCAGAGTTAGTACAGTTTGCGACCGCTAACTATCTTGCCGCCGATCAGGTACCCGCTTTCGTGCTGCCACAACATCCTTCTGGCGTAATGACCCTTTCGGCGGCACATCCAGTGTATTGCTGCCCGTTACGTGAACGAGAACCCATTTTGCGTCTGGCGAAGTCGGCACTGGTGACGGTCTATCCATTACCTGACACCCGCCTGTTGATGGTGGTTAATATACACGCCGTCAACTTCAGTCTGGGCGTGGATGTCTATAGTAAGCAGTTACTTCCTATTGGTGATCAGATAGCTCACCACAGCGGCCCGGTCATTATGGCGGGAGATTTCAATGCCTGGAGCCGTAGAAGGATGAACGCGTTATATCGCTTTGCGCGGGAAATGTCGCTGCGCCAGGTGCGTTTTACCGATGATCAGCGCCGTCGGGCGTTTGGTCGCCCGCTCGATTTTGTTTTCTACCGTGGTCTGAACGTCAGTGAAGCTTCTGTACTGGTTACGCGCGCTTCCGATCACAATCCGCTACTCGTTGAATTCAGTCCCGGCAAGCCTGATAAATAAGGTATGTCAGGTCTGCCACAGGGCAGACCAACGTTTGGCGCTGCGCAAAACGTGAGCGCGGTGGTGGCGTATGACTTATCGGCCCACATGCTGGATGTCGTGGCACAAGCTGCCGAAGCCCGGCAACTGAAAAATATCACCACCCGCCAGGGATATGCCGCAAGTCTGCCATTTGCCGATAACGCATTTGATATTGTTATCAGCCGTTATTCTGCCCATCACTGGCATGATGTTGGTGCAGCACTGCGAGAAGTGAATAGGATATTGAAACCTGGCGGTAGGCTGATTGTGATGGATGTAATGTCTCCGGGTCACCCAGTGCGCGACATCTGGTTACAGGCGGTAGAAGCATTACGCGATACCTCTCACGTACGAAACTACGCCAGCGGTGCGTGGTTGACGTTAATCAATGAAGCCAATCTGATAGTTGATAATTTAATTACAGATAAGTTACCGCTGGAATTTTCTTCATGGGTCGTGAGAATGCGTACGCCAGAAGCGTTAGTAGACGCTATTCGCATTTACCAACAGAGCGCATCGACAGAGGTGAGAACGTATTTTTCCTTGCAGACTGATGGCTCTTTCACCAGTGATATCATCATGGTAGAAGCACATAAAGCGGCATAAATAAAAAAGGCACCGGGGGAATCGGTGCCTTTTTTATTATCTGGTTTGTCAGGAATCTGGCATGTTGTTGTTTTTCACAAACAACGTCAGCTTATCGCCTGGTTGCAGATTCGCAGTGTCGCTGTTCCAGCGCATCACATCTTTGATGTTCACGCCGTGGCGTTTAGCAATGCTTGAAAGCGAATCGCCTTTGCGCACACGATACGTAATGCTATCGCTGTTGTTTGCCAACCGCTGTGCGCTACTGCCTGCACCAATCGTCAAACTTTGGCCTGGCTTCAGCTTAGATCCGCGCAGTTTGTTCCACTGCTGCAAATCTTTGGTGCTTACGCCGAGACGTGAAGCGATGCTTGAAAGCGTGTCGCCAGAGCGTACGGTGTAAACACGGCTGTTAAGCGGCGTATTGTCGGCAACCAGCGTCGACTGTACAGCAGCAATTTCGCCTGAAGCGAGAGAATCACGCAGTTGAACTGCATGCTTCTTTGGCACCATCACGTACTGCGGGCCACTTGCGCCCAGCGTGGAGCCTTTTACGCCAGCGTTGAATGTCTTCAGCTTGCTGACGGAAATCCCCGCCATATCTGCAACCTTCGCCATTTCAACCGGGCTGCTCAGGTGCACACGCGCCAGAGCACGGCTTTCATCGGTCGTTGGCAGACGTACGCCATAACGCTTGCTGTTTTTGAGAATATCACTCAATGCCAGCATTTTAGGCACGTACTGCTTCGTTTCCTGCGGCAACGGTAACGACCAGAAGTCCGTGGATTTCCCACGCGCTTTGTTCGTTTTAATTGCCTTCATGACCCGACCTTCGCCGCTGTTATAAGCCGCTACGGTCAGAAGCCAGTCGCCGTCAAACATCTTGTTCAGACGCTGCATCATGTTCAGCGCGGCAGTTGTTGAAGCAACAACATCGCGACGCGCGTCATAATTGCGGGTCTGTTTCAAACCATAATTGCGCCCCGTGCTCGGAATGATCTGCCAGATGCCTGCGGCATTGGCGCCAGACGTTGCGTGAGGATCAAAAGCGCTCTCCACTATGGGTAGTAGTACCAGTTCCATAGGCATGTTACGTTTTTTAACTTGCCCTGCTATCCAGTACATATACGGCTCTGCCCGTAAAGTTACATCGTGGAGATAGCTCTTATTGCGTAAATATTTCTGTTTCTGTTCGCGAATCCGGTCATTTTCCGGAATTCCCATCTTTAGCTCGTCGCCAATGAAAGCCCACAAGTCACCATCTGGCGCGATAGACGTCCCATCGTCCATCCATCGTGCCTGACTTGTAAACTTTGCTGCTTCCCCTTGACCAGCTGCAGAAAGGCTCTGTGCGTGCTGTTGAACGTTGCCGGTACTCTGGCAACCCACGAGCAGGACAGAGGCGAGTAATATCGCTTTTGCCTTCATGTGTGTGTCAATAGTTGCTTAAAAGACGACCGATCATAACGGCGAACGGAGCCGATGACAAGAAAGTTTTATCAGAACCTATCTTTCTTTGACCTTAACCATGCAAAACGCTCTTCAGGTTGTTGCAATAATGTTTCTTCATTAATTACATTAATTAAATCAATATCTTCCGTTCTTAAAAAAACATTAATTTGCCGCTCATTTTTCAGAATTACGGGTAGTGTTATTTGATTTTTTGCCCGTAACTCCTTAACTTTACGATAATAATCATTTATGGACAAATCGTGCGGAAGAATACTCAAAGCAAACTTCATATTTGATAACGTATATTCATGAGCACAACATACCAATGTATCGTCAGGTAACGCACTTAACTTATTAAGTGATTGATACATTTGTGATGCTGTCCCTTCAAACAACCTACCACACCCACCAGAAAACAGCGTGTCGCCGCAAAATAGATAAGGTTTACTGAAGTAACAGATATGTCCTAAAGTGTGACCCGGTGTGGCAATTACACTAAATTCATGCCCCAAAACGAAGGCAGTTTCGCCATCTTTGACTACCTGTGTTGTTCCCTTATCTTGTGTCTCTTGTGGACCATACACCACAATTTGCGGAAACTTTTCCACCAGTTCTTTTACGCCGCCAACGTGATCGTGATGATGGTGGGTGAGAAATATGGCCTCCGGTTGCCAGTTATTGGCGGCAATGGCGTTTAATACTGGCTCTGCGTCTCCGGGATCGACAATCAGGCAGCGACCTGCTTCATCATTCAAAACCCAGATGTAATTGTCATCAAAGGCGGGAATACTGTTAAGATTCATAGATTACCTCTTAGTGTGAAACGGAAGGTTGTGATGAAACCGGCAAGAGTCCCTCAAACTGTCGTGGCTCCTGATCGCTGGGGCGATTTGCCCTGGGGAGAGCTTTATCGCAAGGCGCTGGAGCGCCAGCTCAACCCGTGGTTCACTAAAATGTATGGTTTTCATCTGCTTAAGATTGGCAATTTAAGCGCAGAAATCAATTGCGAAGCGTGCGCGGTTTCTCATCAAGTGAATGTTTCTGCGCAAGGAATGCCCGTCCAGGTGCAGGCGGATCCACTTCATCTTCCTTTTGCCGATAAATCCGTTGATGTTTGTCTACTGGCACATACATTGCCGTGGTGCACCGATCCGCATCGTTTATTGCGTGAAACCGATCGGGTATTGATTGATGATGGCTGGCTGGTGATTAGTGGCTTCAATCCCATTAGTTTAATGGGATTACGCAAACTTGTGCCGGTATTGCGAAAAACCTCGCCCTATAACAGCCGGATGTTTACTCTGATGCGGCAACTGGACTGGCTCTCTTTGTTGAATTTTGAAGTGCTGCACGCCAGCCGTTTCCACGTTCTCCCGTGGAACAAACACGGAGGAAAACTATTGAATGCGCATATTCCTGCGCTTGGTTGCTTACAACTTATTGTTGCCCGGAAACGGACTATTCCTTTAACGCTAAACCCGATGAAACAGAGTAAAAACAAGCCACGAATTCGCCAAGCGGTTGGAGCCACCCGGCAATGTCGTAAACCACAAGCTTAAACTTCGACTTGGTAGCCCGTATCTTCCAGTGTGGGATTCATTGCCGCAGCACGAGCCAGTTCATCACAGCGTTCGTTTTCCGGGTGTCCGGCATGGCCTTTAACCCATTCCCATTTGATTTGATGTTGCCCTAGGGCAGCATCAAGACGTTGCCAGAGATCGACATTTTTTACTGGTTTTTTGTCTGCGGTTTTCCAGCCACGTTTTTTCCAGTTATGGATCCACTGGGTGATACCCTGGCGGACATACTGGCTGTCGGTACTCAAAATGACTTCGCAATGTTCTTTTAACGCCTCCAGCGCGACAATAGCGGCCATCAACTCCATACGGTTGTTGGTGGTGCGGGTGTAGCCTGCGCTAAAGGTTTTCTCGCGTCCGCGATAGCGTAAAATAGCGCCGTAACCCCCAGGTCCTGGATTGCCCAGACACGAACCATCGGTGAAAATTTCTACCTGTTTAAGCATCTCTGGTAGACTTCCTGTAATTGAATCGAACTGTAAAACGATAAGTCTGACATAAATGACCGCTATGAGCACTGCAATTACACGCCAGATCGTTCTCGATACCGAAACCACCGGTATGAACCAGATTGGTGCGCACTATGAAGGCCACAAGATCATTGAGATTGGTGCCGTTGAAGTGGTGAACCGTCGCCTGACGGGCAATAACTTCCATGTTTATCTCAAACCCGATCGGCTGGTGGATCCGGAAGCCTTTGGCGTACATGGTATTGCCGATGAATTTTTGCTCGATAAGCCCACGTTTGCCGAAGTAGCCGATGAGTTCATGGACTATATCCGCGGCGCGGAGTTGGTGATCCATAACGCAGCGTTCGATATCGGCTTTATGGACTACGAGTTTTCGTTGCTTAAGCGCGATATTCCGAAGACCAATACCTTCTGTAAGGTCACCGATAGCCTTGCGGTGGCGAGGAAAATGTTTCCTGGTAAGCGCAACAGCCTCGATGCGTTATGTGCCCGCTACGAAATAGATAACAGTAAACGAACGCTACACGGGGCATTACTCGATGCACAGATCCTTGCGGAAGTTTATCTGGCGATGACCGGTGGTCAAACGTCGATGGCTTTTGCGATGGAAGGAGAGACACAGCAGCAACAAGGTGAAGCAACAATTCAGCGCATTGTACGTCAGGCAAGTAAGTTACGCGTTGTTTTTGCGACAGATGAAGAGCTTGCAGCTCATGAAGCCCGTCTTGATCTGGTGGAGAAGAAGGGCGGAAGCTGCCTCTGGCGGGCATAAATACCTGTAAAAGGCGCTAAAAATAGCGGCTTGGGCGATTTTTGCAGCAAACGATTCAAAAGATGAGAAAAACCGTTGACGAAGGGTGAGGCAATCCGTAATATTCGCCTCGTTACCAACGGAACACAACGCGGAGCGGTAGTTCAGTCGGTTAGAATACCTGCCTGTCACGCAGGGGGGCGCGGGTTCGAGTCCCGTCCGTTCCGCCAAATTCACTCATGAAAATGAGTTCAGAGAACCGCAAGATTTTTAATTCTGCGGTTTTTTTTGCATTTAAATCTCGCTATTTCTTCGGTCTATGGTTTTGTTATGCTGTAAATGTGTTAATCACATATGGTAGACCATATCGGTAATGCTGCCAACTTACTGATTTAGTGTATGATGGTGATTTTAAGGTGCTTGCGTGGCTTCCATTTCCATCAGATGTCCTTCCTGCTCCGCTACTGAAGGCGTGGTGCGTAACGGCAAAAGCACTGCCGGACATCAGCGCTATCTCTGCTCTCATTGCCGTAAAACATGGCAACTACAGTTCACTTACACCGCCTCTCAGCCCGGTACGCAC
>NZ_MDGW01000078.1:0-8634 GCF_001712525.1 Shigella sp. FC1661 | reverse complement strand
TCGGCCTTTGAGGTCGTGGTATGGATGACGGATGGCTGGCCGCTGTATGAATCACGCCTGAAGGGAAAGCTGCACGTTATCAGCAAGCGTTACACTCAGCGCATTGAGCGACATAATCTGAATCTGAGACAACATCTGGCAAGGCTGGGACGGAAGTCACTGTCGTTCTCAAAATCGGTGGAGCTGCATGACAAGGTCATCGGGCATTATCTGAACATAAAACACTATCAGTAAGTTGGAGTCATTACCCGGAAATAGATAATGAGTCAACAACACACAACCCAGGCTTCTGGCCAGGGGATGCTGGAACGCGTGTTTAAACTGCGCGAACATGGCACGACGGCACGGACCGAAGTGATCGCCGGTTTTACCACCTTCCTGACGATGGTTTACATCGTTTTTGTTAACCCACAAATTCTGGGCGTTGCTGGCATGGACACCAGTGCCGTCTTCGTAACAACCTGTCTGATTGCTGCTTTCGGTAGCATTATGATGGGATTGTTTGCAAACCTTCCGGTGGCGCTGGCTCCTGCGATGGGGCTTAACGCCTTTTTCGCTTTTGTGGTTGTCCAGGCAATGGGGCTGCCGTGGCAGATCGGTATGGGCGCAATCTTCTGGGGCGCTGTCGGACTGCTTCTTTTGACCATTTTCCGCGTTCGTTACTGGATGATTGCTAACATTCCGGTAAGTCTGCGTGTGGGTATTACCAGCGGTATCGGCCTGTTTATCGGCATGATGGGGCTGAAAAACGCAGGTGTGATTGTCGCTAACTCGGAAACGCTGGTGAGCATCGGTAATCTGACTTCTCACAGCGTACTTCTGGGTATCCTCGGCTTCTTCATCATTGCTATTCTGGCCTCGCGCAACATTCACGCAGCGGTGCTGGTTTCTATCGTGGTGACGACGCTGCTGGGCTGGATGCTGGGTGATGTGCACTACAATGGCATCGTTTCTGCGCCGCCGAGCGTAATGACAGTTGTGGGTCATGTAGATTTAGCCGGGTCGTTTAACCTCGGGCTGGCAGGGGTGATTTTCTCTTTCATGTTGGTCAACTTGTTTGACTCCTCCGGTACGCTGATTGGCGTGACCGATAAAGCAGGTCTGGCGGATGAGAAGGGGAAATTCCCGCGCATGAAGCAGGCGCTGTATGTCGACAGTATCTCTTCCGTGACCGGTTCGTTTATCGGTACTTCTTCCGTTACGGCTTATATTGAGTCCTCTTCCGGCGTATCGGTTGGCGGTCGTACCGGTCTGACGGCAGTGGTTGTTGGTCTGCTGTTCCTGCTGGTTATCTTTCTGTCGCCGCTGGCGGGAATGGTGCTAGGCTACGCTGCAGCTGGCGCGTTGATCTACGTTGGCGTGTTGATGACCTCAAGTCTTGCTCGCGTGAACTGGCAGGATCTTACTGAATCTGTTCCGGCGTTTATTACCGCCGTGATGATGCCGTTCAGCTTTTCGATTACCGAAGGTATTGCGCTGGGCTTTATCTCCTACTGCGTGATGAATATTGGTACCGGGCGTCTGCGTGACCTTAGCCCGTGCGTAATCATCGTTGCGCTGCTGTTTATCCTGAAGATTGTATTTATCGACGCTCATTAAAATCGATAGCGCATTAAAAACCCGCCATGCATGATTACTGGCGGGTTTTTTATTTAGATCTTAACTCGCTGAATAAACTCACCAAATGCGGTCAATTGCCCGGTCAGGTGGTCCAGCGTACCCTGATCAATCACTTCTCCGGTTTGCCGATCAACTTTGTTCTGAATCACGCCGCCCATAAATTCCGGCTTGTTCATCACCATTGCATCGAGGAAAACCAGAATCTGGCGCAGGTGATACTGACAGCGCGCGCCGCCAATCACGCCCATTGAGCTGGTCTGAATCAACACCGGTTTACCGGCCAGCGGTTGATCCGGCAGGCGGGAAAGCCAGTCGATGGCATTTTTCAGCACACCCGGTACCGAGTAGTTATATTCCGGCGTGACGATCACCACACCGTCAGCCTGACGGATCTGTTCCGCCAGAGCTTCAACCGTTGCTGGAAAACCTTCTTCCTGCTGTACGTCAGCGTCATACAGGGGAATGTCGGCAATGGAAGGTAACGCATTGACTTCCATGCTCGCCGGAGCAATTTTCGGCAGGGTACGTGCAACCATGCCATTAAATGAGCCTTTGCGCAGGCTCCCCAGTAACGTAACCACCTGCAATTTTTCAGACATAATGACTCCTGTGGTTGTCTATCAATTTGGCGAAAAAGACTTCACGGTAGAGAGCTGGGCAAAACGCATCATCCGGCTGGTAGGATTGTTGGCGCGGCTGTGAATATCCGGCAGGCTTTTCCAGCTGTGTTTGCCATCTAACTCCCAGACACTGAGCTTTTCAATCGCGGGCGTGACCGCCACGGACCACACCAGCACGTCCTCCGCGTCGCATAACGCTTCTACATGATTTACATGAGCACATTTCAGGCGTCCGGCAATGGGCAGCAGCTGCAGATCGCGCGGATCGTCATTCAAAACATCACCGGTTAGTTTTAGCACGCTTCGGCGCAGCGTGATGAGCTGCGCCCGCGCTTCGTTAGGATCGTTTTGTTTACTGATCCATAGCGATTCATTGCTGGAAAAGGTGTGGTTATCGGGCGCGTGTGGGCTATGAAACCCGCGCGTCGCACGCTGTAGTTCCATATCGAGGCCACATTCACCTTCGGTTGTTAACGCCACGCCAACCATATTCCCGGCATAGGAAATAGAAAACGAAGGCAAATTTTTATCACTGAAAACCGGTTTACCTTTCGGCAGGGTGACGATTTCCGGCAATTCGCCAATGCCATACAGCATGAACATCAGTTCTGCGAGTAAACCTCTGGACGCCAGAAAACGGCTTTGACGATGAGGGGGAATGTTTCGGGCTTCTTGATGACACTGGGAGGGGAGACGAACAGAAATCAGATGTCCTTCCGTTAAAATCCCTCGGGCAAAGTGAGTCGCCATTTTTCGCTCCATGCTTAATGGTCCATTATGAATATAAGAGTAATCATTTACTGGAATGATGGACAGACTAAAGCGGCTAAAAGTTCGATTCAGACAAGCTTATTACAACTTTTTTACATTTTATTGTGAAATTGGGTCGCGTTTCATACGATTCGGTTATGCCATCGACGCGTAAAGGTTTTTAATGGTTTCCCGTAACCAGACGATCTTCGGATTATGGCTGTTCCGTTTATGCCACAGCAGGGTAAAAGGAACTTCCAGCTTTTTTTGCTGGCTTTCGTCAAACGGGAGAGGAAGAGCAACCAACGGCAGTTGATGGAGTTGATTGTAGTACTGACAGTAGCGCGGCGCGGTCGCCAGTAGCAGATTGTCGGGTTGCGCTGCCATAAACAGTGACTGCTCAAATTCCGGCAGGCTCATAGCAATCGTGCGTTCGCGCCCCAGCTCCTGTAACACATTGTCCAGCGCCCAGGTGTCGCTCTGTTCCCAGCAAATGCTGATATGCGGATAACGTAAAAAGGTGTCCAGATTCCACGTTTCATGCAGTGCCGGATGATCTTTGCGTAACCAGACGCAGGGTACATCACTAAACAGCACTTCATAATCAATGGCTAACGGTAGCGAGCTTAACAGCTCCCGCGAGCGAGGATGGCTTTCGCGACCGGAAAAACCAATATCCACTTCACCACGAGTAATGGCATCTAAGGAATCGTAATCCCAGTTACGTAGTTTGATGGTCGCCTGCGGGTAACGTTGGTAGATCCGTTTCGACAGCGCATTAAGCATGATCATCATCAGCGGCGATTCCGCCGCCAACTCAAACTTCAGGCCGCGCGGTGTCTGGTGGTGCGGTTTATCCAGCAGCAGATTGCTCATTTGCATCCATTCCGCCAGATTTTGCTCCATGCTGACCATTAGCGGTGTGGGCGACAGCCCCAGCGGTGAGTTCACAAAGAGCGGGTCGTCAAACCACGCTCTTAACTTTGCCAGCGACTTACTCACCGCTGAAGGGGTCACGTTCATCCGCTTCGCCGCTTTGGTCACGCTGCGCTCCTGCATCAGCAGTTGCAGACAGAGCAGCAGATTGAGATCAAGCGTGGTGATGGATTTCTTCATGAGCGGCAACGGGGCGTCCAGGCGCGACGAACATAATCAGCAACAGGCTCACTATGCTACAGGCAATCAGAATCCCGATCAGCATATTCCATGCGCCGATACCAACCACCGCTGCCAGCCAAATCCACAGTGACGAACCGCAAACCTGCGCAATACCTAAGGTCGAGCTGGCTACGCCCGCGCGTAATGAAAATGGTCCTAACGCCTGACTCATCGCTACGCCAAAACCTACCGAGAAACCGGCGCAAATCAGTGTGATACCAAACAGAGAAACCGCATGGGAAGGTGAAACGGCAAGGGTGATCCCCGCAGCAAGGAATAACACCTGCGAGGTGATCATCAACGTACGTGGCTTAAAAATTCCCAGCGCAAATGGCGTGGAGAATGAAACGGTCATGCTGACGCCAGCGGTCAACGCCATAATGGTGGCGTATTCTCCGCGCTCAAAACCCATGATTTCCATCAGCAATACCGGCGATGTATTGACGAAAGTGAGGATCACCGAAACGCTGAGGGTGGTGATAACAACACGGCTGAGGAAAAACCGATTAAGCAGCGACTCGCTATTTTCTCGTGGTTTGTCCGAAGCAGCGGGGGACGCTGGGCGCGTTTCTTTTAAAATAAACAAAGACAACATCAGTACCGCGATGCCCATCATTGCCATCGCCCAGAACAGACTCTGCCACGGGAATTTAAGCATAATCAGATGTCCGAGCACTGGCGCTAACACCGGAATGATGCAGGTAATACCGTTGAGTAATGACAGCACTTTAGCCCGACGTCGATCATCCAGCGTGTCGCGCAAAATGGCGAACGCCACTACGTAACAACAGCCTGCGCCCAACCCCTGTAGAAATCGGCCTGCAAGAAATAACGTGCTGGTTTCAGCCAGTGAACAGAACACCGAGGCAATAATAAATAGCGCCGCGCCGGGTATGGCGACCGGCTTTCTCCCTGAACGATCGGCCACTTTACCGGCAAATAACATCGCAGCTGCCATCCCCGCCAGATATACGGAGAACGCAATATGCAACTGCGCTTCGCTGGCATTGAGATCGGCGGCGATGCGCGGTAAACCAACGAGGTACATATCAATCCCGGCGGGATAAAGTAAAACTAGGGCAAAACTACAAATCAAAAAGCGGGACATGGGCTAAAGCGTCCTGATAGTAAGGTGACGCAAAGCATACGTGGTGAAGGAGGATCAGGCGAGTTGCCATTTGGACATAAGTGATTTCCTGAGAGGCAAGAAGCCAGCGAATGGCTGGCTTCTTGAAGGATTTAGCCAAATTTAGGTAACACGTTAAAGACGTTGCCGAACCAGCACAAAATCACGGTTATACCAAAGAGAATGACAATCGCCGGAATAAGATTGCCGCCCCAGACCGTGAACATCTGATTGGGAAACTTCTTGCGAGCTTTGATTGCAAGCACTGCGGGAATAATGACCGCCCAGATGGTGGCGCACAGCCCGGCACCGCCGATCCCGTAAATAAAGCCGTTCGGGAAGATCAGATACAACAACGCAGGTGGCAGGAAGGTTAACAGCACGGTTTTGAAACGCCCGCCGTGGGAGTTATCAATCTTAAACAGGTCCGCCAGATAATCGAACAACCCCAGCGTGACACCAAAGAACGAACTGGCAACAGCTAAGTTAGAGAACACCAGCAGGCAAAACTCGATAATGCCGTGCTGTTTGGTGCCGAGGAACGATTTCACCAGCGAATCAACGTTGCCGCCTGAGGAGATTATCGCCTTAAAGCTTTCGCGCGGAATATTCCCCATCGTGCAATAGAGCCAGAAGAGATAAATCACCAGCAGCGAACCAAATACCACGCTTTTGATTAACTTATCTTTGCGTTTTCCATAGCAAATAATCAGGCTGGGAATATTGCCGTGGAAACCAAATGACGCCAGACACACCGGCAAAGCCATAAAGATATACGGGAAGTAAGACGTTCCCGCAGTGGTGCTGGTGGCATCGCGCAGGATGGAGTAATCGACCTAGAAGAAGAAAGAACCAAACACGATCACAAAGGAGATAATCTTCAGCCCGAGGAACAATGAGGTAATGCGACTGGCGGCTAACGAACTTATCCACAATACGCTGGCAACGAAAATGGCTGTGCAGATCCCGACAATACGTGGATTAGCGTGATAGCCCAAATTCATTGATATCGTTTCACTAATGATCGCACCATTAGCAGAGATATAGGCATAAGTGAGGATATAGAGAACGAAGGCAACGGTAATACCGCTGATAATGTTCCAGGTGTTACCGATTAAATCTTTGGTGATGGTGTTAAAACTGGAGCCGACAGGATAATTTAAATTTGCTTCTAATAACAATAACCCGGAATGAAGCATTGAAAACCAGGCAATGATAAGGATAAAGGCACCCCAGAAAAACCAGGCACCGGCAAGATCAACAGGTAAAGCAAACATACCTCCACCAATTACTGTACCTGCTATAACCATAACACCCCAAAATGCAGAGTGCTTTTTTTCAGCTTGATCAGTCATGATGCCACCTTTAGAGGAAGGCTATTTTTGTTATTGAGGATGTAGGGTAAGAGAGTGGCTAACATCCTTATAGCCACTCTGTAGTATTAATTAAACTTCTTTCAGTTTTGCGGTGAAGTGACGCAATACTTTTGGTTCGTAGGTAAAGGTTAATCCTTTAATATTCGCCGCGTTCTCTTTCACATGTTTAAAGGCTTCAATAATGAAGTCCATATGTGTTTGAGTATATGTTGCGCGCGGAATGGTTAAACGCAGCAGTTCAGCCGGGCATGGCAGTTGTTTACCGGTTTTCGGATCGCGGCCTAACAGGAAAGAGCCAATTTCTACCGCACGGATACCGGCGACTTTATACAGCTCGCACGCCAGCGCCTGTGCCGGGAACTGGTCTGCCGGGATATGCGGCAGCAGTTTACCGGCATCAACGAATGCCGCGTGACCGCCCGCCTGCTGGCAGACAACGCCAATCTCTTCCAGACCATCGACCAGATACTGTACCTGCGCGATACGATAAGCCAGCCAGTCGAGATTCATGCCGTCATACAGACCTACCGCCAGACGCTCCATCGCGCCGCCTTCCAGGCCGCCATATGTCGGGAAGCCTTCCTGCACCACGCAAAGGGTTCTGCACTCGGTGTACACATCAAAGAAGCTGTCGTCTTTCATGCACAGCAAGCCGCCCATCGGCACCATCGCATCTTTCTTGGCGGACATCGCCAGCATATCGGCATATTTGTAGGTTTCGCGGGTGATCTGCTCGATGGTCCAGTCTTTGTATTCTGCTTCACGCTGCTTGATGAAATAGGCGTTTTCAGCAAAGCGTGCGGAGTCCATTACCACCGGAATATCGTATTTCTTCGCGATGCTGTACATCGCTTTTAAGTTTGCCAGTGAAACCGGCTGACCACCTGCAGAGTTACTGGTGATGGTTGCAACGATATACGGCACGTTATTCGGGCCAACTTCTTCAATACCGCGTTCTAATCCTTCGAGGTCAAAGTTGCCTTTAAAGTCGTAACGCACGCCCGTATCGAAGGCTTCTTTGATATAGACGTTACGCACGGTACAGCCGTTAATCTGGCTATGGCCCTGCGTGGTATCAAAGAAATAGTTAGAGAATGCCACCATTTTGCTGCGATCCAGGCCTTTTTCCTGCTCGCGTTTTTTAATCAGTACCGGAATATAGATTTGCTCTGCGCCACGGCCCTGGTGAGTCGGAATAGTATATTGATAACCAAAGATATTTTTCACTGACTCGGCTAACGCATAGTAGCTGCGGCTGCCGCTGTAGGCTTCGTCGCCGCGCATCATCGCTGCCTGCATACTTTGGGTTACCGCCCCGGTGCCGCTGTCGGTCAGTAAATCGATAAACACATCTTCGCGATCCAGCAGGAACGGGTTCATACCGGATTTAATAATTGCTTCTTCACGATAAGCGCGAGTAGTACGTTTTACTGGCTCAATAACACGAATGCGGAACGGTTCAGGGAGATGTTTAAAGTTTTCCATTACATAATCCTTCATTTATTTTAATTACAGTGATCCCTGTGAATATTACATCTGCAATATCCATTAATTCGCCATGTATATATACAAGCACCATCATTTACTAAAATAAGTAAATAAACGAGAGATGGCCTTTGCAAAAGGCAAAATTAAGATATAGCAAACTAATCGTTCACATTGAATCTAATCGGTTTGGGTAATGACTCCAACTTACTGATAGTGTTTTATGTTCAGATAATGCCCGATGACCTTGTCATGCAGCTCCACCGATTTTGAGAACGACAGTGACTTCCGTCCCAGCCTTGCCAGATGTTGTCTCAGATTCAGATTATGTCGCTCAATGCGCTGAGTGTAACGCTTGCTGATAACGTGCAGCTTTCCCTTCAGGCGTGATTCATACAGCGGCCAGCCATCCGTCATCCATACCACGACCTCAAAGGCCGACAGCAGGCTCAGAAGACGCTCCAGTGTGGCCAGAGTGCGTTCACCGAAGACGTGCGCC
>NZ_MDGW01000088.1:0-35991 GCF_001712525.1 Shigella sp. FC1661 | reverse complement strand
GGGGCGTCTTATGAGCTTGCTGTCACCCTTTGACGTGGTGATATGGATGACGGATGGCTGGCCACTGTATGAATCCCGCCTGAAGGGAAAGCTGCACGTAATCAGCAAGCGATATACGCAGCGAATTGAGCGGCATAACCTGAATCTGAGGCAGCACCTGGCACGGCTGGGACGGAAGTCGCTGTCGTTCTCAAAATCGGTGGAGCTGCATGACAAAGTCATCGGGCATTATCTGAACATAAAACACTATCAATAAGTTGGAGTCATTACCCACTTCAACATAGGGCGAAGCCTAATCCAATCAGGAGGTTCGCCACTATGGCTCAGGATTACCACCACGGGGTGCGCGTTGTTGAAGTCAACGAAGGCACCCGATCCATTACCACGGTGAGCACCGCCATCGTGGGTATGGTCTGCACGGGCGATGATGCCGATGCAAAAATGTTTCCTCTTAATAAACCTGTGCTGATCACTGATGTGCTGACCGCCAGCGGTAAAGCGGGTGAGTCTGGCACGCTGGCCCGTTCGCTGGATGCCATCGCTGACCAGGCAAAACCCGTGACCGTTGTTGTGCGTGTGCCGCAGGGTGAAACGGAAGAAGAAACCACAACCAATATCATTGGCGCAGTGACCGCCGAGGGTAAAAAAACAGGTATGAAAGCCCTGTTATCTGCCCAGTCACAGCTCGGCGTTAAACCGCGCATTCTCGGCGTGCCAGGTCACGACACGAAGGCGGTAGCTACTGAGTTGCTGAGCGTGGCGCAAAGCCTGCGTGGATTTGCTTACCTGTCAGCGTATGGTTGCAAGACGGTGCAGGAAGCAATCACTTACCGTGAAAACTTCAGTCAGCGTGAAGGAATGCTGATCTGGCCCGACTTTACTGGCTGGGACACGGTGCTGAATGCCGAAGCAACGGCTTATGCCACCGCCCGTGCGCTCGGTCTGCGCGCTAAAATTGATGAGCAGACCGGATGGCACAAAAGCCTGTCCAACGTGGGCGTGAACGGTGTCACCGGAATTTCTGCTGATGTGTTCTGGGATCTGCAGGACCCGGCAACCGATGCAGGTCTGCTTAACCAGAACGATATCACCACGCTTATCCGCAAAGACGGTTTCCGCTTCTGGGGTTCCCGCTGTCTGAGCGATGATCCGCTCTTTGCCTTCGAAAACTACACCCGCACGGCGCAGGTGCTGATGGACACGATGGCAGAAGCGCACATGTGGGCGGTGGACAAACCGCTGAACCCGTCGCTGGCCCGCGACATTATCGAAGGTATCCGCGCCAAAATGCGTAGCCTGGTCAGTCAGGGCTATCTCATTGGTGGTGATTGCTGGCTGGACGAGTCGGTGAACGATAAAGACACGCTGAAAGCCGGGAAACTCACCATCGATTACGACTACACGCCAGTGCCGCCACTTGAAAACCTGATGCTGCGTCAGCGCATCACCGATCAGTACCTGGTGAATTTCTCCAGCCAGGTCAGCGCGTAAGGGGACAACATGGCTTTACCACGCAAATTAAAACACCTGAACCTGTTTAACGACGGGAACAACTGGCAGGGGATCGTTGAGTCGCTGACGCTGCCGAAATTCACCCGCAAATATGAGAAGTATCGCGGCGGCGGTATGCCCGGAGCGGTGGATGTGGATCTGGGACTGGATGACAGTGCACTGGATACAGAATTTTCCATTGGTGGTACTGAACTGCTGCTGTTTAAGCAGATGGGCAAAGCCACGGTGGATGGCATCCAGCTGCGCTTTACCGGCTCTATTCAGCGTGATGATACCGGGGAAGTGCAGGCCGTGGAGCTTGTGGTGCGTGGACGTCACAAAGAAGTAGATTCCGGCGAGTGGAAGACGGGCGAAAGCAACACTACCAAAGTGACCAGTACCAACAGCTACGCGAAGCTGACCATCAATGGTGAGGTGCTCTATGAAGTGGACCTGATCAACATGGTGGAAATTGTGGACGGTGTGGACCTGATGGAAGCGCACCGCAACGCCCTCGGCCTCTGATGTATCTGAACGCGCGGAATGCCGCGCCAGAACCTAATTTACAGGACAACAAAATGAGCGATAAGCAGACTGAAAAGACCATTCAACTGGATACTCCCATCATGCGCGGTAAAACAGAAATTACCGAAATTGTGTTGCGTAAACCGCAGTCCGGTGCGCTGCGCGGCACACGCCTGCAGGCCATTATGGATATGGATGTGAACGCGATGATGACCGTGATCCCCCGCATCTCCAGTCCGGCACTGACTGCACAGGAAATTGCAGAGATGGACCCGGCAGATCTCACTGCCATGTCGGTTGAGGTTGTCACTTTTTTGTTGAAGAAGTCGGTGCTTGCCGGTTTACCGACAGCCTGACGGTTGACGATCTGGTGGCTGATATCGCCACCATCTTTCACTGGCCGCCATCCGTTACTGACGTTATGCCGCTGACCGAAGTGCTGGAATGGCGGGATAAAGCGATTCAGAGAAGCGGGGCCAGCCATGAGTGACAATAACCTGCGTCTGCAGGTGATTCTTAATGCGGTTGACAAACTCACCCGCCCATTTCGATCCGCGCAGGCCAGTTCAAGAGAACTGGCTGCTGCTGTCAAAAAATCCCGCGATGCAATAAAGCAGCTTGATCAGGCCGGGAGCAGTCTGGACAGCTTCCGAAAGCTGCAGGCAGAAAATCAGAAATTAGGCGACAGGCTGAACTATGCCCGCCAGCGTGCAAATTTGCTCAGTCAGGAACTGGGAGCGATGGGGCCGCCTTCGCAACGTCAGGTTGTTGCTCTGGGCCGTCAACGGCTGGCTGTTCAGCGCCTGGAAGAACGCCAGAAAAAGCTGCAGCAGCAGACGGCGCTTGTGCGTGCAGAACTTTATCGTGCTGGTATTTCAGCTAATGATGGCGCCAGTGCGACGGCCCGCATTACCCGTGAAACGATGCGTTATAACAGGCAGCTTTCTGAGCAGGAAGCGAGGTTACGACGTGTCGGGGAGCAACAGCGAAAAATGCACGCCGCCCGGGGGGCTTACGCCAGGCGTCTTGAGGTAAGGGATCGTATTGCAGGTGCCGGAGCACCACCACGGCTGCAGGGCTGGCAATGGGCGCACCAGTGATGGCGGCAGTAAAAAGCTATACCAGCATGGAAGATGCCATGAAAGGTGTGGCAAAGCAGGTCAATGGTCTGCGTGACGATAATGGCAACCGCACTGCGCGTTTTTACGAAATGCAGGGTGCCATCAAGGCTGCCAGCGAACAGTTGCCGATGGAAAACGGTGCTGTGGACTTCGCCGCACTGGTTGAAGGTGGTGCGCGCATGAACGTCGCAAACCCTGACGACAGCTGGGAAGACCAGAAACGTGACCTGCTGGCCTTCGCCAGCACGGCGGCAAAGGCGGCAACAGCCTTTGAACTGCCAGCGGATGAACTGTCAGAAAGTCTGGGGAAAATCGCCCAGCTCTACAAAATCCCTACCCGCAATATTGAGCAGCTCGGTGATGCGCTGAACTATCTGGATGATAACGCCATGTCGAAAGGGGCGGACATCATTGATGTCATGCAACGCCTGGGCGGTGTGGCTGACCGTCTGGATTATCGTAAAGCGGCGGCGCTGGGTTCCACCTTCCTGACACTCGGCGCTGCGCCTGAGGTTGCAGCCAGTGCAGCAAACGCGATGGTGCGTGAATTGTCCATTGCCACCATGCAAAGCAAGAGTTTCTTTGAAGGGATGAATCTGCTGAAACTCAATCCAGAAGTGATTGAAAAGCAGATGACGAAGGATGCGATGGGAACTATCCAGCGGGTGCTGGAGAAGGTGAATGCGCTGCCACAGGATAAGCGCCTGTCTGCCATGACCATGTTGTTTGGTAAAGAGTTTGGCGATGACGCAGCGAAACTGGCAAACAACCTGCCGGAACTTCAGCGCCAGTTAAAACTGACTGCGGGCAATGATGCGCTCGGTTCCATGCAGAAAGAATCCGACATCAACAAGGATTCACTTTCTGCTCAGTGGTTGCTGGTCAAAACCGGAGCACAGAACACCTTCAGCAGCCTGGGGGAAACGCTGCGCCAGCCGCTGATGGATATTCTGTACACGGTGAAAAGCGTCACGGGGGCGTTGCGTCGCTGGGTGGAAGCTAACCCGGAACTGACGGGCACTCTGATGAAAGTAGCCGCTGTGGTAGCTGCCGTTACCGTGGGCCTCGGCACCTTAGCGGTGGCGCTGGCTGCAGTGCTGGGGCCGCTGGCAGTCATCCGTCTGGGATTCTCTGTGCTGGGTATCAAAACGTTACCTTCCGTTACGGCAGCAGTAACCCGAACCAGCAACGCGTTGTCCTGGCTGGCTGGCGCACCACTGGCACTGCTGCGACGCGGGCTTGCTTCATCGGGCAACGCTGCAGGTTTACTTACTGCGCCGTTGTCGTCTTTGCGCCGCACGGCATCACTGACGGGAAATGTCCTGAAAACTGTAGCAGGTGCGCCGGTTGCACTTTTGCGGTCTGGATTATCCGGTTTACGTGCGGTTGCTGTGATGTTTATGAATCCACTGGCGGTACTACGCGGCGGACTGGCTGCCACAGGCACGGTGCTGCGTATGCTCGCATCCGGTCCACTGGCGATGCTGCGCGTTGCCCTGTATGCCGTCTCTGGTCTGTTAGGTGCTCTGCTCAGTCTGATAGGTCTTGTGGTTACTGCACTGGCGGGTGTGGCGCTGGTTGTCTGGAAATACTGGCAGCCCATCACCGCATTTCTCGGTGGCGTGGTGGAAGGATTCAAAGCGGCGGCAGGTCCTGTCAGTGCCGCGTTCGAACCGCTTAAGCCTGTGTTCCAGTGGATTGGCGACAAAGTACAGGCGCTGTGGGGCTGGTTTACTGATCTGCTGACGCCCGTTAAGTCGACCTCTGCCGAACTGCAGAGTGCAGCGGCAATGGGGCGACGATTCGGGGAGGCTCTGGCGGAAGGGCTGAATATGGTCATGCATCCGCTGGACTCCCTGAAATCCGGCGTTTCCTGGTTGCTGGAGAAACTTGGCATTGTCAGTAAAGAGGCCGCAAAGGCGAAACTGCCGGAAAGCGTGACGCGTCAGCAACCTGCGACGGTGAATGCAGACGGTAAAGTGATGATGCCATCGGGTGGTTTTCCGTCATGGGGATATGGCTTTGCGGGGATGTATGACAGCGGCGGGTATATCCCGCGCGGGCAGTTTGGCATCGTCGGTGAAAACGGGCCGGAAATTGTTAACGGCCCGGCAAATGTGACCAGCCGGAGAAATACAGCTGCACTGGCTGCCGTTGTTGCCGGAATGATGGGTGTTGCTGCTACGCCAGTAGAGCTTCCACCGTTGCACCCTTTGGCACTTCCCGCGAAAGGCGGTGAAGCGATGGTGAGTCGTGCAGCCACTGTGCCGCCCGTTCAACGGATTGAGGCACCGATGCAGATCATCATTCAAACGCAGCCAGGACAAAGTGCGCAGGATATTGCGCGGGAGGTGGCCCGCCAGCTTGATGAACGTGAACGCAGGCTGAAGGCAAAAGCCAGGAGTAACTACAGCGATCAGGGGGGATACGACGCATGATGATGGTGCTGGGATTGTACGTGTTTATGCTGCGCACCGTGCCGTATCAGGAGCTGCAGTATCAACGCAGCTGGCGACATGCGGCAAACAGCCGGGTAAACCGACGCCCGTCAACGCAGTTTCTGGGACCGGACAACGACATGCTGACGCTTTCTGGTGTTCTTATGCCGGAGGTAACGGGCGGCAGGCTGTCGTTGCTGGCTCTGGAGCAGATGGCAGAACAGGGAAAAGCATGGCCCCTGATTGAAGGCAGCGGCACGATTTACGGCATGTATGTGATTGAGGGACTGAATCAGACTAAAACGGAGTTTTTCCGCGACGGTATGCCGCGCCGGATTGAGTTCACCCTGTCGCTAAAACGCGTGGATGAATCCCTGTCCGATATGTTCGGTGATCTCAGTGCGCAACTGAATAATCTGCAGGGAACGGCAACATCTGCCTTAAGCGATATCAGTAAAACGGTGGGAGGGCTGCTGTCGTGAATTTCAGCTCTGAACTGCTTAACAAAGGCAACAAAACTCCGGCATTCAGCATCAGTATTGAAGGCAGGGATATCACCACTGTGCTGGACAACCGCCTGATGGGGCTGACGCTGACGGATAACCGGGGCTTTGAAGCGGACCAGCTTGATCTGGAGCTGGACGACGCCGATGGAAAAATCGTGCTGCCGCGCCGTGGGGCTGTCATTACGCTGGCGCTGGGCTGGAAGGGACAGCCGCTTTTCCCGAAAGGGGCATTCACGGTGGACGAGATTGAACACACTGGCGCACCGGATCGCCTGACTATCCGGGCGCGAAGTGCTGATTTTCGTGAAACGCTGAATACCCGCCGTGAAAAGTCGTGGCACAAGACCACCGTTGGGGAAGTGGTGAAGGAAATAGCTGCGCGGCACAAACTGAAGATGGCATTGGGTGAAGACTTGTCGGATAAACTCGTGGAGCATATAGACCAGACTAATGAGAGTGACGGCAGTTTTTTGATGCGGCTGGCGCGCCAGTACGGTGCTATTGCGTCGGTGAAAAATGGCAATCTGTTATTCATCCGGCAGGGGCAGGGTAAAAGCGCCAGCGGTAAACCACTACCGGTGATCACTATCACACGCAAGGACGGCGACAGTCACCGCTTTACCCTGGCAGATCGCGGAGCTTACACGGGCGTCATTGCCAGCTGGTTGCATACCCGCGAACCCGCGAAGAAAGAAAGCACCACGGTGAAGCGTAAGCGCAGGACTAAGAAGCAGAAGAAAGAGCCGGAAGCGAAGCAGGGCGATTACCTGGTGGGTACGGATGAAAACGTGCTGGTACTTAATCGCACTTATGCCAACCGGAGCAACGCCGAACGGGCAGCGAAAATGCAGTGGGAACGCCTGCAACGCGGCGTTGCATCATTCTCGCTACAACTGGCGGAAGGGCGGGCAGATCTCTACACAGAAATGCCTGTGAAGGTCAGTGGCTTTAAACAGCCGATAGATGATGCGGAATGGACCATTACGACTCTGACGCATACTGTCAGCCCGGATAACGGTTTTACGACCAGTCTGGAGCTTGAAGTGAGGATTGATGATTTCGAAATGGAATGATTCTTCGCAATGGAGAACTTTTAAGCTTGCAAAAATGGAATAATGCGGTATCATTATTGTGAATTTAGCAAAAATGGGGAGAGCTCGAAAAATGATGATTTGCCCACTGTGTGGAAGTGCCGCCCATACTCGCAGCAGTTTTCAGGTATCTTCATTGACCAAAGAGCGTTACAACCAGTGCCAGAACATTAACTGCAGCCATACTTTTGTTACCCATGAAACTTTTGTTCGTTCGATTGCAACGCCAAAAGAGTCAAATCCGGTTCAGCCGCATCCAATGAAATCAGGACAGGTGGCGCTCTCTCTTTGACGCTGCCGCCATTTTGTCGCCATCGTTAAAAAACAGTGCTTCTAACATCATGATTTTAAAAGGCATAAATTTCAGACAACAAAAAACCCATCAACCTTGAACCGAAATGGCGGGGTTGATGGGCTCCACAAAATGGGGACATCAAAGAAAAGCAGTGGCACTAATTAAGACTGATGCCCTGCGGAAAAGTTCTGCGGTTGTGCAAAAAAATTTCATTTTCAGGGCAACTTCAGTTTTATCCTAATCCTGGCCATACCATGACGATGATTGTCCCTGCCAGCGTCAGCAGGACGTTGGCGATTGCGTAGGTGCCCGCATAGCCCAGCGCAGGGATGTTACTGCGAGCTGTATCACTGATGATCTCCATTGCCGGCGCGCAGGTGCGTGCGCCCATCATTGCGCCGAACAACAGTGCGCGGTTCATTCGCAATACATAAGCACCGAACAAGAAACAGATAACCACGGGCACAAGACTGACAATTAATCCGGCAATCAACATCTGACCGCCAATCGCGCCCAGGCCGTTATTAATACCGCTACCGGCG
The DNA here is from genome assembly GCF_001712525.1 of Shigella sp. FC1661. NCBI lineage: Bacteria > Pseudomonadati > Pseudomonadota > Gammaproteobacteria > Enterobacterales > Enterobacteriaceae > Shigella > Shigella sp. FC1661. The sequence continues at coordinate 27,982 of NZ_MDGW01000088.1, read as the reverse complement.
CTCAGACCAACGCCTGCCATAAACACCATCAAGCCGAACTCTTTCACCATGCTTAATGCACCTTGCGGAATGTAACCGAAGGTCGGGTGGTTAGCACGCATAAAGCCCAGCATAATTCCGGCGAATAACAACCCGGCAGCGTTCCCCATGCCGAAACTGAATGTGCTGAACTGGAAGGTGATCATCCCGATCATCAGCCCAATAACAAAGAAGGCGCAAAATGCCAGCAGGTCAGTGACCTGGCTGTGAATCGAGATAAAGCCGATGCGATCGGCGATGGTTTTTACGCGACGGGCATCACCGCTGACTTGTAAAACGTCACCTTTGTTAAGCACGACGTTGTCATCTATCGGCATCTCAATCTGGCTACGAATGACGCGGTTAAGGAAGCAACCGTGATCGGTCAACTTCAGTTGTGCGAGACGTTTACCTACAGCGTTATGGTTTTTAACGACCACTTCTTCAGTGACGATACGCATGTCGAGAAGGTCACGATCGAAAACTTCTTTACCGTTACGGAAGCTGGGATCGAGTCGGGCATGGGCGTCGGGATAGCCTACCAACGCTATTTCATCGCCCATTTGTAGCACGGCATCACCGTCTGGATTTGCCAGAATCCCGTTACGTCGAATACGTTCAATGTAGCAGCCGGTTTGTCGATAAATACCCAGTTCACGCAGATTTTTGCCGTCGGTCCAGGCCACCAGCTCCGGGCCGACGCGATAGGCGCGGATCACCGGTAAATAAACCTTACGGTTGGCATCAGTGTCCAGGCCACGTTCGCGGGCGATTTGCTGGGCGCTGGTCTGTAAGTCCTGATGCTGCAATTTCGGCAAGTAACGCGCACCAACAATCAAACTCACCAGACCGATTAAATAGGTTAAGGCATACCCGAGGCTCAGATTATCCAGTGCCAGTGAGAGCTGCCTGCTTTCCATGCCGGAATGACGCAGTGTATCGCCAGCACCGACCAGAACCGGTGTCGACGTCATAGAGCCTGCTAACATACCGGCCGTCAGGCCAATATCCCAGCCAAACAGCTTACCTAACCCTAAGGCGATCACCAGCGCACTGCCAACCATCACCAGTGCTAACATTAGGTAATTTTTCCCATCGCGAAAAAAAATGGAAAAAAAGTTCGGTCCGGCTTCGACCCCGACGCAGAAAATAAACAGCATAAAGCCAAGATTAAGCGCATCGGTGTTAATGCTGAAATGTTGTTGGCCTAATAACAGCGATACGACTAAAACGCCAATGGAATTACCCAGTTGGATCGAACCAAGTCGTAACTTTCCGAGACATAGCCCAAGCGCGAGGACCACAAATAATAACAGAATGTAATTCCCATTTAACAATTCGGCGACGTTTATATTCACGGAGGCTAACTTCTTGTTTACTAGTAAGCTGTTGAAAGAAATGGTAATTTACGATAATGTTTTTTACCAGAATTCAGGGCGCAGATTCATTCAGCGCACCTAAACGATAGTAAAGTAACAATATATTTTACTAGTGTAATCACATTAGGTATCAACGGCTATATGAATTGCGTTGGCCTATATTAGCATGGAATGCGAAGCGGCTTTATCTTACTGAACGCCACACTGGCGAAAAATGTGTTCGATAGACGCAGTGTCAGGAGGAACGAGTGAAACATAAACAACGTTGGGCGGGGGCAATCTGCTGTTTTGTCCTCTTCATTGTGGTGTGCCTTTTTCTGGCGACGCACATGAAAGGCGCTTTTCGGGCTGCCGGGCATCCTGAAATCGGCTTGCTGTTTTTCATTCTTCCTGGAGCAGTTGCCAGTTTCTTTTCACAGCGTAGAGAAGTCCTGAAACCTCTATTTGGCGCAATGCTGGCGGCACCCTGTTCAATGCTCATTATGCGGCTGTTTTTTTCACCGACGCGCTCATTCTGGCAAGAGCTGGCATGGTTACTAAGCGCGGTGTTCTGGTGTGCGCTGGGGGCACTGTGTTTCTTATTTATCAGTAGTTTGTTTAAACCACAGCACAGAAAAAATCAGTAAAGCCCTCAACGCGAGGGCTTGTCAGACGATCAGGCGTCCAGATTTTCTTTCACCCATGCAGCAAAATCGGTATAGCCGCCGATATGTTGCTGATCGACAAAAATCTGCGGCACGGTTTCTACGGGTTTACCTGCCTTTTGTTGTAGATCTTCTTTAGTGATCCCTTCCGCACGAATATCTACATACTGATACTGAAAATCATCGCGTTCATTGCTCAATTTCTCAGCCAGATCTTTTGCACGCACACAGTAAGGGCAAGCCGAACGACCAAAAATAACGGTTTGCATTATTTCTCTCCTCATAGATTTATGCCTGTAATGATCACGCTAAAATGTATTCGCTGAAAGTAGGTTTAACCTGTTGCATTAATTGCTAAAAGCTATAACTGTTAAACACAATACAGTGAAAAGTTTTAGACTGAAGGCTCACTTTGCAGAGGGAAGCGTATGCGCGCGATCGGTAAATTGCCTAAAGGCGTGTTGATACTGGAATTTATCGGAATGATGCTACTGGCGGTGGCGCTGCTGTCGGTAAGCGACTCCCTGTCGCTGCCTGAGCCATTTTCTCGGCCAGAAGTGCAGATTCTGATGATTTTTCTCGGTGTTTTGCTCATGCTTCCCGCTGCGGTGGTGGTTATTCTTCAGGTGGCAAAACGTCTTGCCCCACAGCTGATGAACCGTCCACCGCAATATTCACGTTCAGAAAGAGAAAAAGATAATGACGCCAACCATTGAACTTATTTGTGGCCATCGCTCCATTCGCCATTTCACTGATGAACCCATTTCCGAAGCGCAGTGTGAGGCGATTATTAACAGCGCCCGTGCGACGTCCAGTTCCAGTTTTTTGCAGTGTAGTAGCATTATTCGCATTACCGACAAAGCATTACGTGAAGAACTGGTGACGCTGACCGGCGGGCAAAAACACGTAGCGCAAGCGGCGGAGTTCTGGGTGTTCTGTGCCGACTTTAACCGCCATTTACAGATCTGTCCGGATGCTCAGCTCGGCCTGGCGGAACAACTGTTGCTCGGTGTCGTTGATACGGCAATGATGGCGCAGAATGCATTAACCGCAGCGGAATCGCTGGGATTGGGCGGGGTATATATCGGCGGCCTGCGCAATAATATTGAAGCGGTGACGAAACTGCTGAAATTACCGCAGCATGTTCTGCCGCTGTTTGGGCTGTGCCTTGGCTGGCCTGCGGATAATCCGGATCTCAAGCCGCGTTTACCGGCCTCCATTTTGGTGCATGAAAACAGCTATCAACCGCTGGATAAAGACGCACTGGCGCAGTATGACGAGCAACTGGCGGAATATTACCTCACCCGTGGCAGCAATAATCGCCGGGATACCTGGAGCGATCATATCCGCCGAACAATCATTAAAGAAAGCCGCCCATTTATTCTGGATTATTTGCACAAACAGGGTTGGGCGACGCGCTAAAACCGCCACGTCGATGTATGATACGCGGGCTTTTGACCAGGTCTGACAGAGAGGTGCAGGGTGAAAATTGCCATATTGTCCCGGGATGGAACGCTCTATTCGTGTAAGCGGCTGCGTGAAGCCGCTATACAGCGCGGTCACCTGGTTGAAATTCTTGATCCGCTTTCTTGCTACATGAACATAAATCCTGCGGCGTCTTCTATTCACTACAAAGGCCGCAAGTTACCCCATTTTGACGCAGTGATCCCGCGTATTGGCACCGCCATTACCTTTTATGGGACGGCGGCACTGCGCCAGTTCGAGATGCTGGGGAGCTATCCGCTCAATGAGTCGGTCGCCATTGCCCGGGCGCGTGACAAATTGCGTTCCATGCAACTGCTGGCGCGTCAGGGCATCGACCTGCCTGTCACGGGCATTGCGCATTCGCCGGATGATACCAGCGATTTAATCGACATGGTCGGTGGTGCGCCGCTGGTGGTCAAGTTGGTTGAAGGCACGCAGGGAATTGGCGTCGTGCTGGCGGAGACGCGTCAGGCGGCGGAAAGCGTGATTGACGCTTTCCGCGGTCTGAACGCGCATATTCTGGTGCAGGAATATATCAAAGAGGCGCAAGGGTGCGATATCCGCTGTCTGGTTGTTGGCGATGAAGTGGTCGCTGCGATTGAACGGCGGGCGAAAGAGGGCGATTTTCGTTCCAATTTGCATCGTGGCGGCGCGGCAAGCGTCGCCAGTATCACACCACAGGAGCGTGAAATCGCGATAAAAGCCGCGCGAACGATGGCGCTGGACGTTGCTGGTGTGGATATTCTGCGTGCTAATCGCGGGCCGTTGGTGATGGAAGTGAATGCGTCGCCGGGGCTGGAAGGAATAGAAAAAACCACTGGTATCGACATCGCGGGTAAAATGATCCGCTGGATCGAACGCTACGCTACGACAGAATATTGCCTGAAAACGGGTGGTTAGTCGCAATCACATTACTGATCATGGTTTTGCCTGCGCTTTTTGCGTAAGCTGTGCCGGTCTTTTTATCGAAAGAGGTTGTACAAAATTATGACATCGCTGGTCGTTCCTGGTCTGGATACGCTGCGTCAATGGCTCGATGACCTGGGGATGAGTTTTTTTGAATGTGATAACTGTCAGGCTCTGCATCTGCCCCATATGCAGAATTTCGACGGTGTCTTTGATGCCAAAATCGATCTGATCGATAACACGATCCTGTTTTCTGCCATGGCGGAAGTCCGACCTTCAGCCGTATTGCCGCTGGCGGCGGATTTATCTGCCATCAATGCCAGTTCGCTGACCGTGAAAGCATTTCTTGATATGCAGGATGATAATCTGCCAAAGCTGGTGGTTTGCCAGTCTTTATCCGTTATGCAGGGCGTAACCTACGAGCAGTTTGCATGGTTTGTGCGTCAGAGCGAAGAGCAGATTTCGATGGTCATTCTTGAAGCTAATGCCCATCAACTGCTGTTACCGACTGACGATGAAGGGCAAAACAACGTTACCGAAAACTATTTCCTCCACTGATAACTCCTTTCGAGCACGCAGTCGCTGGTGCAGTGACTGCGCACTGCAAAATTATCTGCTGTTTTTAACCTTTTCTTAAAGATTATTTCACTTCTCTTGTGCCGATTTGGCTTTATCACATAGAGCAAATACGCATAACAATTTGTTAAATACCGTTTTTTAATCCGAGCTATAGTCTCAAACCCTGGCTAAAGTTATTCTTGCGATGCTTTTATATAGCGAGCAGTGCTGGCCGGGAGAGAGTTCTCTTTTCTTACACCGCGCCGATAAAAAATATGCACGTTTATTGCATATCTTTTAGTATGACAACTTTTGTTCGTTTGTTAACGAACTTTCAGAAGGAAAGAGATATGACCGCCTTAAATAAAAAATGGCTTTCGGGTCTGGTTGCGGGTGCTCTGATGGCCGTCTCTGTCGGCACGCTCGCGGCTGAACAAAAAACACTCCACATTTATAACTGGTCTGATTATATCGCCCCTGACACGGTGGCCAATTTTGAAAAAGAAACCGGTATTAAAGTCGTCTACGATGTTTTCGACTCTAACGAAGTACTGGAAGGCAAATTAATGGCGGGTAGCACCGGCTTTGACTTGGTGGTTCCATCTGCCAGCTTTCTTGAACGCCAGTTGACTGCGGGAGTTTTCCAGCCGCTGGACAAAAGCAAATTGCCGGAGTGGAAGAATCTCGACCCGGAGCTGCTGAAGCTGGTCGCCAAACACGATCCCGACAATAAATTTGCTATGCCCTATATGTGGGCGACGACCGGGATTGGCTATAACGTTGATAAAGTTAAAGCTGTGCTGGGCGAAAACGCGCCCGTCGATAGCTGGGACTTGATCCTCAAACCTGAAAATCTGGAAAAACTGAAAAGCTGCGGTGTCTCTTTCCTGGATGCGCCAGAAGAAGTTTTTGCTACCGTGTTGAATTATCTCGGCAAAGATCCCAACAGCACTAAAGCGGATGATTACACCGGACCGGCAACCGATCTGCTGTTAAAGCTGCGCCCGAACATTCGTTATTTCCATTCATCTCAATACATTAACGACCTGGCAAACGGCGATATTTGCGTCGCTATCGGCTGGGCAGGTGATGTCTGGCAGGCGTCAAACCGCGCGAAGGAAGCGAAGAATGGAGTGAATGTCTCGTTCTCGATTCCAAAAGAAGGGGCGATGGCGTTCTTTGATGTATTCGCCATGCCTGCGGATGCCAAAAACAAAGACGAAGCCTATCAGTTCCTGAATTACCTGCTGCGCCCGGATGTAGTAGCGCATATTTCCGACCATGTGTTCTATGCCAACGCCAATAAAGCAGCCACGCCGCTGGTGAGTGCGGAAGTCCGTGAGAACCCGGGTATTTATCCTCCGGCGGACGTTCGTGCGAAGCTATTCACTCTGAAAGTACAGGATCCGAAAATCGACCGTGTGCGCACCCGCGCGTGGACCAAAGTGAAGAGCGGAAAATAATCCGCAGCCTTAGATGCCGGGCGGGCGCACCACACCCGCCGGCAATTCGCACCATCATGGTGCGCTTGCACACATTCAATGCCGGAGAGCAGCCGTGAATGACGCTATCCCTCGCCCGCAGGCGAAAACCCGTAAGGCGCTGACGCCGCTATTAGAAATCCGCAACCTCACCAAATCCTACGATGGTCAGCATGCGGTCGATGATGTCAGCCTGACCATCTACAAAGGTGAAATCTTCGCGCTGCTGGGCGCTTCCGGCTGTGGCAAGTCCACGCTGCTGCGTATGCTGGCAGGTTTTGAACAACCTTCTGCCGGGCAGATAATGCTCGATGGCGTCGATTTGTCACAGGTGCCGCCTTACCTGCGCCCCATCAATATGATGTTTCAGTCTTACGCGCTGTTTCCGCATATGACCGTGGAACAGAACATCGCTTTTGGCCTGAAACAGGACAAACTACCGAAAGCGGAAATTGCCAGTCGGGTCCATGAGATGCTCGGCCTGGTGCACATGCAGGAGTTCGCCAAACGCAAACCGCATCAGCTTTCCGGTGGTCAGCGACAGCGTGTGGCGCTGGCCCGAAGCCTTGCCAAGCGCCCGAAACTATTACTGCTCGACGAGCCGATGGGCGCGCTGGATAAAAAGCTGCGTGACCGGATGCAGCTTGAAGTGGTGGATATTCTGGAGCGTGTCGGCGTGACCTGTGTGATGGTCACTCACGATCAGGAAGAGGCGATGACGATGGCGGGACGTATCGCCATTATGAATCGCGGGAAATTTGTCCAGATTGGCGAGCCAGAAGAGATCTACGAACATCCAACCACCCGCTACAGTGCTGAATTTATCGGTTCGGTTAATGTCTTTGAAGGTGTACTCAAAGAGCGTCATGAGGATGGGCTTGTGCTTTATTCGCCTGGGCTGGTGCATCCACTGAAAGTCGACGCGGATGCCTCGGTGGTCGATAACGTGCCGGTACATGTGGCGCTGCGCCGGAAAAAATCATGCTTTGCGAAGAGCCGCCCGCCAATGGTTGTAACTTCGCGGTGGGGGAGGTGATACACATTGCCTATCTCGGCGATCTTTCGGTGTATCACGTTCGTCTGAAAAGTGGGCAGATGATTAGCGCCCAGCTACAAAACGCTCATCGTCATCGTAAAGGGTTACCGACCTGGGGCGACGAAGTGCGTTTGTGCTGGGAAGTGGACAGCTGTGTGGTGCTGACGGTTTAAGGAGCAAAGATGAATACACTTGAACCTGCTGCCCAGTCGAAACCGCCGGGCGGATTTAAGCTGTGGTTGTCGCAGCTGCAAATGAAGCATGGGCGCAAACTGGTCATTGCGTTGCCATATATCTGGTTGATCTTGCTGTTTCTGCTGCCATTTCTGATTGTCTTTAAAATAAGCCTGGCGGAGATGGCGCGCGCTATTCCACCTTATACCGAACTGATGGAGTGGGCTGACGGGCAACTGTCCATCACTCTTAATCTCGGTAATTTTCTGCAACTGACCGACGATCCGCTATATTTCGATGCTTATCTCCAGTCGCTACAGGTGGCTGCGATTTCGACATTTTGCTGTTTACTGATCGGCTATCCGCTGGCGTGGGCGGTGGCGCACAGTAAGCCTTCGACCCGTAATATTTTATTACTACTGGTGATCCTGCCGTCGTGGACCTCGTTTCTGATCCGCGTTTATGCCTGGATGGGAATATTAAAAAACAACGGTGTACTGAATAATTTTCTGCTGTGGCTGGGGGTTATCGATCAACCGCTGACCATTCTTCATACCAATCTGGCAGTTTATATTGGCATTGTTTACGCCTACGTGCCGTTTATGGTGCTGCCGATTTATACCGCGTTGATTCGTATTGATTATTCGCTAGTGGAAGCAGCGCTGGATCTCGGTGCACGACCGCTGAAAACGTTCTTTACTGTGATCGTGCCGCTGACTAAAGGTGGGATTATTGCCGGATCGATGCTGGTGTTTATCCCGGCTGTGGGCGAGTTTGTGATCCCGGAACTGCTCGGTGGCCCGGACAGCATCATGATCGGGCGCGTGCTATGGCAAGAGTTTTTCAATAACCGCGACTGGCCGGTGGCCGCGGCGGTAGCGATCATCATGTTGCTGCTGCTAATTGTGCCGATAATGTGGTTCCACAAACACCAGCAAAAAAGCGTGGGAGAACACGGATGAATAATTTACCGGTAGTTCGTTCGCCCTGGCGGATTGTGATTTTGCTGCTGGGCTTTACCTTTCTCTACGCGCCAATGCTGATGCTGGTTATCTATTCGTTTAACAGCTCGAAGCTGGTGACGGTGTGGGCCGGCTGGTCAACGCGCTGGTATGGTGAGTTATTGCGCGATGACGCGATGATGAGTGCGGTTGGTTTAAGCCTGACAATTGCTGCCTGTGCGGCAACGGCGGCGGCGATCCTCGGGACTATTGCGGCGGTGGTGCTGGTGCGCTTTGGCAGGTTTCGCGGATCAAATGGCTTTGCCTTTATGATCACCGCGCCGCTGGTAATGCCAGATGTCATCACGGGCTTGTCGCTGTTGTTATTATTCGTCGCGCTTGCTCATGCCATTGGCTGGCCTGCGGACCGCGGTATGCTTACCATCTGGCTGGCGCATGTCACTTTCTGTACGGCTTATGTGGCGGTCGTTATTTCGTCGCGTCTGCGGGAACTGGATCGCTCGATAGAAGAAGCAGCGATGGATCTCGGTGCGACGCCGCTGAAAGTGTTTTTCGTCATTACGCTACCGATGATCATGCCTGCGATCATTTCTGGCTGGTTACTGGCTTTTACTTTGTCGCTTGATGATCTGGTGATCGCCAGCTTTGTTTCCGGGCCGGGAGCCACCACGTTACCGATGCTGGTCTTTTCCAGCGTGCGGATGGGGGTGAATCCGGAAATCAACGCCCTTGCAACGTTAATTCTCGGTGCGGTCGGAATTGTCGGATTTATCGCCTGGTATCTGATGGCTCGCGCAGAAAAACAGCGGATACGCGATATCCAGCGTGCAAGACATGGCTGAAGACACTAAAATTTGCCAACCTGGCTACATAATGCCGCGCATGCCGCGGCATTGTTTTCATGGAAGACGAAACGTTGGGATTTTTTAAGAAAACATCTTCATCTCATGCTCGCCTGAATGTGCCTGCGCTGGTGCAGGTAGCGGCGCTCGCCATTATTATGATCCGTGGCCTCGACGTGCTGATGATTTTCAATACGCTGGGCGTGCGCGGTATTGGCGAGTTCATTCATCGCAGCGTACAAACCTGGAGCTTAACGCTGGTATTTTTAAGCAGTCTGGTGCTGGTTTTTATCGAGATCTGGTGTGCGTTTTCACTGGTGAAAGGGCGTCGCTGGGCGCGCTGGCTATATCTGCTGACACAAATCACCGCCGCAAGTTACTTGTGGGCGGCTTCGCTGGGGTATGGTTATCCGGAGCTGTTCAGCATTCCCGGTGAATCAAAACGTGAAATCTTCCATAGCCTGATGCTGCAGAAGCTGCCGGATATGCTCATCCTGATGCTGCTGTTCGTTCCCTCGACCAGTCGGCGGTTCTTCCAGTTGCAATAATGTGTATAATCGTCGCCCCTGATGATGTGAAGGTCAATGTATGCAGTGCGCACTTTACGACGCGGGTCGCTGTCGTTCCTGTCAGTGGATAACGCAGCTGATTCCAGAGCAACTCTCCGCTAAAACCGCCGATCTTAAAAATCTGCTCGCCGATTTTCCGGTTGAGGAATGGTGCGCGCCGGTGTCAGGCCCGGAACAAGGGTTTCGTAATAAAGCCAAAATGGTGGTGAGTGGTAGCGTTGAAAAACCACTGCTCGGTATGCTGCATCGCGATGGCACGCCGGAAGACCTTTGTGACTGCCCGCTTTATCCTGCCTCTTTTGCGCCCGTTTTTGCGGCGCTAAAACCGTTTATCGCCTGTGCGGGGTTAACGCCCTACAACGTGGCGCGTAAGCGTGGCGAACTGAAATACATTCTGCTGACTGAAAGCCAGAGCGATGGCGGCATGATGCTGCGCTTTGTACTGCGTTCTGAAACCAAACTGGCACAACTGCGTAAGGCGCTGCCGTGGTTACAGGAACAACTACCGCAACTGAAAGTTATTACCGTCAATATTCAGCCGGTACATATGGCGATTATGGAAGGGGAGACGGAGATCTACCTGACTGAACAACAGGCGCTGGCAGAGCGTTTTAATGACGTACCGCTGTGGATCCGTCCGCAAAGTTTCTTCCAGACTAATCCGGCGGTCGCCAGCCAGCTGTACGCTACCGCGCGCGACTGGGTACGCAGCTGCCAGTTAAACATATGTGGGATCTGTTCTGCGGTGTGGGGGGCTTTGGTTTACACTGCGCGACGCCTGACATGCAGTTAACCGGGATCGAAATTGCGCCAGAGGCCATTGCCTGTGCAAAGCAGTCAGCCGCTGAACTGGGCTTAACTCGTTTACAATTTCAGGCGCTGGACTCCACTCAGTTTGCCACTGCTCAGGGGGAGATGCAGGAGCTGGTGCTGGTTAACCCGCCGCGCCGCGGCATTGGTAAACCGCTGTGTGATTATCTCTCAACGATGGCACCGCGTTTTATCATCTACTCCAGCTGTAACGCCCAAACTATGGCGAAAGATATCCGCGAACTGCCTGGGTTTCGCATCGAACGGGTACAGCTTTTTGATATGTTCCCGCACACCGCGCACTATGAAGTGCTGACGCTGCTGGTGAAGCAATAAAAAAGCCGCAGGTGCGGCTTCAGATTGCTGATCAGGTGCGCTTTGTTCATGCCGGATGCGGCGTGTACGCCTTATCCGGCCTACAAAATCATGCTAAATCAATACATTGCAGAGTTGATGTGGGCCAGATAAGCGCAGCGCATCAGGCAATCTTACTTTTGTCATCAGTCTCAATTACTGCGGGAACCACTGGTCATTGATTTTCTGATATGTACCGTCAGCTTTAATTGCTGCCAGCGCGTTATTCAGTTTTTCCAGCAGAGCTTTGTTATCCGGACGTACAGCGATGCCCAGACCGGTGCCGAAGTATTGCGGATCGGTCACTTTTTCAGTAGCAACGCCCAGTTGCGGATTGGTTTTCAGCCATTCGTTTACCACCGCTGTGTCACCAAATACCCCATCAATACGACCATTTTTCAGATCGATAAAGGCATTCTGATAACTGTCATAGGAGACAGTTTTCACTTCGGGGTGCTGATCCTGAATATATTTCTGGTGCGTGGTGCCGTTTTCCATCCCAATACGTTTGCCTTTCAGATCGGCAAACGCTTTGTAGGTATCTTTTTTGGCAATCACGACGGCTGAGTTTTCATAGTAGGGCGTGGTAAACGATACCTGCTTGCTACGCTCGGGCGTGATATCCATACCGGAGATTACGGCGTCATATTTTCTGAATTTCAGTGACGGGATCAGGCTGTCGAACGCGTGATTAGTAAAAGTACATTCTGCCTGCATTTGTTTGCACAAGGCTTTTGCCAGATCGATATCAAAGCCGACAATCTCATTATTAGCACCTATAGATTCAAAGGGTGGATAGGTGGCTGAAACGCCAAAATTGATTTTCTCTGCGGCAGAAGCACCGAAAGTAAAGGAAGCAAGTAAAGCGGCAAGAACTAACTTTTTCATGATGGAACTCCCGTCTGTCAATCTTATGATTTTTGGCCGTGTCTGCGGCATGGGATAACAATGCCATCAAGTGAATTTATATGCAATAAATATGATTAAATAATTTAAATGAAATAAAAAAAGACGGATAACTTAGTGAGTTGTCCGTCTTCATTATAAGAATTTATGCACTATGTAGGCCGGATAAGGCGTCCACGCCGCATCCGGCACAGGCACCGTGCTGATGTCTGATGCGACGCTGGCGCGTCTTATCAGACCTACAAACCCCCCGGCGAATGTACGCAGCTACATTAATTCCGCCGTTCGAATGCCAGTGCTTTGCGCTCGATCAGACGCATCATCAGCGTCAGCAGGCCGTTGACGACCAGGTAAATAATCCCTGCCGCACCGAACACCATTACATCGTAGGTGCGTCCGTACAACAACTGGCTGTATCCCATCACTTCCATCAGCGTAATGGTGTAAGCCAGAGAGGTACTTTTGAACACCAGCACCACTTCGTTGGAATAAGAAGAGAGCGAGCGTTTAAAGGCATACGGCAGCAGGATCGCCAGCGTATCTTTTTTGCTCATTCCCAGGGCGCTACAGGACTGCCACTGACCTTCTGGGATCGCACGAATTGCACCGTAAAACAGCTGCGTGGTATACGCCGCACTGTTCAGCGATAACGCAATCAGCGCACATAACCACGGTTCTGACAACAAATGCCACAGTGCCGGATACTCCTGCAAAGTCGGAAACTGGCCCGGCCCGTAATAAATCAGGAAGATCTGCACCAGCAGCGGCGTACCGGTAAACAGCGTGATATAACCCCGCACCAGCCACACCAGCACCGGCGTTTTCAGCGTCAGGATGATGGTAAAAATCAATGCCAGAATCAGTGCCACAATCAGCGAGGCAACGGTTAGCGTCAGGCTGGTGTGTAGCCCTTTCATCAGTTCGGGTAAATACTCAAACATTAGCTGGGCCTCCGCTCAAAACGTGTCGCGCGCAGGTCAATGCGTTTGAGAATGTACTGACTGAGCAGGGTGATCACCAGGTAAATCGCCGCCGCCACAATGTACCAGGTAAATGGTTCCTGGGTACGAGTAGCGATGCTTTTTGTTTGCAGCATTAAATCATTCACACTAATCAAACTGACCAGCGCGGTATCTTTCAGCAGCACCAGCCACTGGTTACCGAGGCCAGGCAGCGCATGACGCCACATCTGCGGCATCACCAGACGGAAAAAGATAGCCGATTTCGACAGCCCCAGCGCCTGACCAGACTCCCACTGACCCACCGGCACCGCTTTCAACGCGCCCCGAAGCGTTTGCGAGGCATAGGCGGCATACAGCAGTGACAGAGCGATGACACCACAAAGGAACGGGCTAACGTCGAAGTTCTCAATGTCCATCTGCACTGGGATCTGCACGAACCCAAGATTGATAGTGAAGCCATCCGAAAGCGTCAGCAGCAGCTGCGAGGAGCCAAAATAGATAAACAGCACCACCAGAATTTCTGGCAGGCCACGCAGAATGGTTACCAGCGCTGAACCTGCCCACGCGACAGGACGCCATTTTTCCGACTCCCATACCGCAAAGAACATCGCCAGCGCCAGCCCGACAATCAATGCACAAACGGCAAGGCCGACGGTCATCCCGGCGGCGCTTGCTAAAGGAAAAAATTCATTCATCAGGAATTACTTCTGGAACCATTTGTTGTAGATGGTTTCGTAAGTGCCATCTTTCTTCACTTTTTCCAGCGCAGTGTTGAGTTTCTGCTGCAGCTCAGTGTTGCCCTGACGTACCGCGATGCCGAGGCCAGTGCCGAAGTAATCTTTATCGGTCACTTTGTCGCCCACCGCCGCCAGTTTCGGGTTATCTTTCAGCCACTCAGTGACCACTGCGGTGTCACCGAAGACGCCGTCGATACGCCCGTTTTGCAGATCCAGTTTTGCGTTCTGGTAGCTGTCATACGGAACGGTAGTGATTTCCGGGTGCTTATCCATAATGAATTTCTGGTGTGTCGTCCCGTTCTGTACGCCGACTTTTTTGCCTTTCAGCTGATCAACACTGGTGTATTTGCCTTGCTGACCCACAAACAGGGCAGAGTTGTCATAGTACGGGGTGGTAAACAGCACCTGCTTTTCACGCTCCGGAGTGATATCCATGCCCGCCATCACGGCTTCTACGCGACGGAATTTCAGGCTTGGGATCAGGCTGTCAAACGCCTGGTTAGAGAAAGTGCAGGTTGCATCAATCTCTTTACACAGCGCTTGTGCCAGGTCGACGTCAAAACCAACGATCTGGTTGTTTGCATCAATCGATTCAAACGGAGGATAGGATGCTTCGGTAGCAAAACGAATGGTTTCGGCAGCTGTGGCGGAAAGACTAAAACCTGCAATTAACGCGGCAATCAGAACTTTTTTCATTGTTGTTATCCCGAATCTTAGTGAGAGAGATAGTTTTTAAATGCTTCGGTTTGCGGCTCGGTAAAGCAGCTCGCGTCGCCTTGTTCTACGATATGACCATTTTCCATATACACCACTCGGCTGGCGGTTTTACGCGCCACTTCAACTTCGTGGGTGACGATCACCTGGGTAATATTCGTTTCTGCCAGCTCACGAATGATGCTGACGATTTGTGCCGTAATTTCCGGGTCCAGTGCGGCGGTCGGTTCATCGAACAGCAGTACCTGCGGTTCCATCATCAACGCACGGGCAATAGCAACACGCTGCTGCTGACCACCAGAAAGATGCAGCGGGTAACGATCGCTATAAGGTTTGAGACGCAGACGTTCCAGCAGTTTTTCTGCACGGGCCAGCGCCTGATCTTTACTCAACCCCAGTACACGGCAGGGCGCTTCAATCAGGTTTTGCTGCACGGTCAGATGCGGCCACAGGTTGTATTGCTGAAACACCATGCCAACGTTACGACGCAAATCGCGAATCGCTTTGTCAGAGGGTGTTTTGGTGAAATCGAAATGGTTGCCTGCAATGTTGAGCGTACCGGAGCGCGGCATCTCAAGCAGATTGAGTACACGCAGCAGCGAGCTTTTACCCGCGCCGCTGGGGCCAAGTAACACCAGCGTTTCGCCCTGTGGGCAATCCAGCGTGATATCGAACAGCGCCTGATGCGCGCCGTAGAAGCAATTAATGCCGTTTAATTGAATACTCATTGACACTCGTATACTGGCAGTCTGATAGCTATTGAGGTCGAAGATAGTACCTTTGACAGAATAATTATGCAATATTTCTGCTTTAAAAGTTAAAAGCAAAGCGCATTATTCAATAAACATAGCACAAAATAACGGGGGCGGTGGTCGGCGAGCATAAATGTCGCATTCCTCACGAAATGCCGGACAATTTACGGGGTTTATTGGTTGATCAAGGTGTTAGCGATTCTCGATGGACTGACGGAGCGTACCCGCCGTGGCATGAACGCTGCCGCCTAAGTAGCGTACATCGTCGATCACCCAACACTGGCCTTCCTGAATCATTAACACTTCATCCTGCCAGCTCTGATCACCCTGTTTTAGATCCACACGCAGAGGAATATTTCGCGCATCACGATTCGGGATTGTTGAGGCACTGGCAACACGGGCGCTCTCTGGCAAGGTTGTGCGACTGGAGAATGGATCGTTGGTCAGTAGTTCCCGATGGTTATTATCCCGGGAGGCATCGCTAAGCAGTGTCGCCAGTTTGTCGCTCAGATAAGGGCGCAAGGCGGTGATGTCGTTGCTGCGGTGCAAAATGCGGTAGTCATAAAATTGCTGGGCCACGTTACCCGGGCCTCCTTCAACGCAAGGACCACTGCGTGTGCCGTTATCTTTATAAGCTGGAGTGACTGTGGTGCAGGCACTGAGGAGCAGTGCGCAGGGGATAAGCATTGTCAATTTGCTGTAGCGCATAATGATTTCCTTATAAGCGATCGCTCTGAAAGCGTTCTACGATAATAATGATATCCTTTCAATAATAGCGTATCAGTCTGATAATGCTTTTGAGATCGAAGGCTTAGCAAACAAGGAGATCGATCATGCAATTTTCTACAACCCCAACTCTGGAAGGCCAGACCATCGTTGAATATTGCGGTGTGGTGACCGGCGAAGCGATTTTAGGTGCCAATATTTTCCGTGATTTCTTTGCCGGTATCCGCGATATCGTTGGCGGACGTTCCGGTGCGTATGAAAAAGAACTGCGTAAAGCACGGGAGATCGCCTTTGAGGAATTAGGCTCCCAGGCGCGGGCGCTGGGGGCCGATGCCGTCGTCGGTATTGATATCGACTACGAAACGGTCGGGCAAAACGGCAGTATGCTGATGGTTAGCGTCAGCGGTACGGCGGTGAAAACGCGTCGATGAGAAGAGTCTTCTGGCTGGTCGCTGCCGCTCTGTTATTGGCAGGGTGTGCAGGCGAAAAAGGCATTGTCGAGAAAGAGGGATATCAGCTTGATACCCGACGCCAGGCGCAGGCGGCGTATCCGCGCATTAAAGTGCTGGTGATCCACTACACCGCAGATGATTTTGATAGCTCGCTGGCGACACTGACCGATAAGCAGGTCAGCTCGCATTATCTGGTCCCTGCGGTACCACCGCGATACAACGGTAAACCGCGCATCTGGCAACTGGTGCCGGAACAAGAACTGGCCTGGCATGCGGGGATTAGCGCCTGGCGCGGGGCAACGCGCCTTAACGACACCTCTATTGGCATTGAGCTGGAAAACCGTGGCTGGCAAAAATCGGCCGGAGTGAAATATTTTGCCCCGTTTGAACCGGCACAGATTCAGGCGCTTATTCCACTGGCGAAAGATATTATTGCCCGTTATCACATCAAGCCGGAAAACGTAGTGGCACATGCGGATATCGCACCGCAGCGCAAAGACGATCCGGGGCCATTATTTCCCTGGCAGCAACTGGCGCAGCAGGGGATTGGTGCCTGGCCGGATGCGCAGCGGGTTAACTTTTACCTTGCCGGGCGCGCGCCGCACACACCGGTAGATACCGCGTCATTGCTGGAGCTTTTGGCGCGCTACGGTTATGACGTTAAACCTGATATGACACCGCGCGAGCAGCGGCGCGTGATTATGGCATTCCAGATGCATTTCCGCCCGACGTTATATAACGGCGAAGCGGATGCAGAAACTCAGGCGATTGCCGAAGCATTGCTGGAGAAATACGGGCAGGATTAGCGCGGCAGTTTTCCGTGGTCGCGTAGCCAGGCGGCAGTTTTCTCGATACCTTCATCCAGGGTGATGACCGGCTGATAACCTAACTCTTCCTGCGCACGCGTAATATCCAGCGTAAAGTCAAAATTCAACTTGGAGACGCCGTAGTGGGTCAGCGGCGGCTCTTTTGCTGACTTGCGGCCTAAACGCTCCATGCTGCGGGCGATCATATCCAGCATCGGGTAGGGGACGGAACGAATACGACAGTCAATATTCAACTCGTCGATCAGCTTCTGCACGATGCTGCACAGTGTGCGATGCTCGCCGTTGGTGATGTTGTACACACGCCCGGAAGGTAGCTTATCGCAGGCTTCCTGGCTTGCCAGCCACATTGCGTGCACGGCATTTTCATAGTAGGTCATATCGACCAGCGCACTGCCGCCATGCGGTAACAGAATACTGCCGTAGTGGTGCATCATATGCGCCAGACGGGGAATAAAGACTTTATCGTGCGGTCCGAACAGACTTTGTGGGCGCAGAATAGTAAAGCGCGTTTGTGGATTCGCCTGCGAAAACATATTGATCACTTCTTCGCTGGCTGCTTTGCTGCGGGCAAACTCGTTGGCGAAGCGGTGAGGGCGAAAATCTTCTTTAATATCGCGATGGTGGTGATAATCGAAGTACAGGGAGGGGGAAGAGATATGAATAAAGTTACGCACACCCCAGGCGACAGCCCATTCACCCAGGCGGCGAGTGGCGCGAACGTTAGCCAGATCGAAAGCCTGTTGTGTCCCCCAGGGTGAGGTAAAGCTGGAGCAGTGCCACAGCGTATCAATGCCCGCGAGCATCACTTTAGCTTGTGATGAAACCAGCTCGGTCAGATCCGCCGGAACAAACTCTGCGCCCATTTTTTCCAGCAATTTGCCCATTGCCTCGTTGCGACCGGTCGCTCGCACGCTGATGCCTTTCTGGCATAAAAACTCTACCGCGTTTCGACCTAAGCCGCTGGTGGCGCCGGTAACCAGTACCTTCATATCAATCCACTGTTGTTGAGAAAATAACGTGCGCATTCTTCCGTGATTTCCCCCATGATGCAATGGGAAACATGAAAGAATAACGCAGGTTTTGTCGATTAATCTGTGCTTTGTTCTGCCAGTCTGGCGATTTGTTTTGCCATTCCGCGAAAAATAAACAGATGCGCGGGGATCATCAATAACCAGTAAAACAGCCCCGGCATACCGTGCGGATGCCAGAAAGCGCGGACATCGATAGTACGATAGTCGCCTTTATCTTCCAGGCTAAAACACAGTCGTCCCAGCCCCGGCGCTTTCATGCCAAATAACAACGTAAGTTGTTTTTCCGGTTCAACGACAATCACTTTCCAGCTATCTACCGCATCGCCAGTCTGTAAATATTCGCGCTCCGGGCGGCCTTTCGCCAGCTTATGACCGATCGCGCGGTCCATCAACGCCCGTGTCTGCCACAAAATATTGCCAAAGAAATAACGCTCTTTACCGCCGATTTGGTTCACTACCTGCCATAAAGCAGCAAGGCTGGCGGACGTTTTAACGGTAAACCCCGCCTGTTTGGCAAAATAACCGTACTCCGGTCGCCAGCGGGCAAAGGCCTGAGCGTCGTAGCCCCAGTCGCTGGAGTTGACCAGTTTTTCCTCCTCTTTCAACGTGCTACGTACCGCGTCATCGAAAGCGATCAGCCGTTGTGGGATGAGTGCACGTAGCGCGGTATCATCCGCCAGCAGATCGTGTTTCAGCCCCTGAATCAACGCCCTGGCGGTGGTGGGCGGTACGGAAGTAATCACATTGAGAAACCACACCGAAATCCAGCGGGTGGGGAGGGGGATGGGGATCAACCAGCGGCGCTTACCGCTCACCGCCATAAAATGTTCAAACTGTTGCTGATAACTGAGCACCTCTGGTCCGGCGGCTTCGAAGATGCGGTGTTCGCTGGCCGGATGATCTAACAACGCCACCAGATAGTGCAGCAAGTTTTCCAGCGCGATGGGCGTGGTGCGTGAACGTACCCAGCGTGGCGGCGTTAACACTGGCAGGTTGTAGACCATATCGCGCATGACTTCGAACGCCGCTGAACCTGCGCCAACGATAATTCCGGCCCGAAGTTCGGTCACAGGTACATTCGCTTCACGAAGAATGTCCGCCGTAGCCTGACGAGCACGCAGATGATCCGACTGCTCATGTGGCGGGGCCTGCAACGAACTGAGAAAGATTAATTGCTTAACTGGTACTTCACGTAGCGCATCGCGGACGTTGAGAGCCACCTGGCGCTCCTGAGCGATAAAATCGCCGCCTTCGCCCATGCTGTGCACCAGAAAATAGACGGTATCGATATCCTGCAACAGGGCCGGAAGGTTATCCGGCCAGCTGAGATCGACTTTATGGCAACTGACGTTTGCCAGTTGCAGCTTTGCAAGCCTGTCGACATGACGTGCCGCCGCCAGGATCTGATGCCCTTGCTGGCTGAGTGTGCGCACCAGATGCTGACCAATGTAGCCACTGGCACCGAGAACTAAAATGCGTTGCGGCACGTCTCTCTCCTTAACGCGCCAGGAATGCGCGCCAGTGGGCGGCGACTTCCGCCAGTTGTTCGCGCGAGACGTCAAGATGCGTCACCAGGCGGACAATCGGCGAGGCGTTAATCAGCACGTTTCTCACTTTCATGTATTCGCCTAACGCGGCAGCATTTTCTTCCCCGACGCGAACAAACAGCATATTAGTGTCCTGACGCATCACATCCGCGCCTGCTTCACGCAGTTGCTCCGCCATCCAGGCGCGTTGTCGTGATCTTCCTGCAACCGTGCGACGTTATTTTTCAGGGCATACATCCCGGCGGCAGCCAGAATCCCGGACTGACGCATCCCGCCACCGGCCATTTTCCGCCAGCGGATGGCACGTTTAATGTAATCACGATTACCGACGAGTAATGAACCGACTGGCGTCCCAAGACCTTTCGACAGGCAAATGGTGAACGAATCACAATATTGCGTGATCTCTTTCAGTTCGCAGCCGTAAGCCACCACGGCATTAAAGATGCGCGCACCGTCAACATGCAGCGCCAGATTGCGCTCGCGGGTAAATTCCCATGCTTCTTTCAGGTATTCACGCGGCAGCACTTTGCCGTTGTGGGTGTTTTCCAGACTGAGTAATTTGGTGCGGGCGAAATGGATATCGTCGGGTTTGATTTTCATCGCCACTTTATCCAGCGGTAGCGTGCCGTCGGCAGCCGCGTCGATGGGGTGCGGCTGAATACTGCCCAGCACCGCTGCGCCACCGGCTTCAAACAGATAGTTATGCGCGGCCTGACCGACAATATACTCTTCGCCACGTTCGCAGTGACTGAGCAGAGCGACCAGGTTGGCCTGAGTGCCGGTAGGCAGAAAAATGGCGGCTTCTTTACCGGAAAGCTCTGCTGCATAGTCCTGCAGAGCATTAACGGTAGGGTCGTCTCCGTAAACGTCGTCCCCAACCGGGGCGGCCATCATCGCTTCGAGCATGGCGCGGCTCGGTCGGGTAACGGTATCACTGCGTAAATCAATCATGGCATGTCCTTATTATGACGGGAAATGCCACCCTTTTTACCTTAGCCAGTTCGTTTTCGCCAGTTCGATCACTTCATCGCCGCGTCCGCTGATGATTGCGCGCAACATATACAAGCTAAATCCTTTGGCCTGTTCGAGTTTGATCTGCGGTGGAATGGCTAACTCTTCTTTGGCGACCACCACATCCACCAGCACCGGACCGTCGATGGAGAAGGCGCGTTGCAGGGCTTCATCAACTTCAGACGCTTTTTCTACACGGATACCCGTAATGCCGCACGCTTCGGCAATGCGGGCAAAGTTTGTGTCGTGTAGTTCGGTGCCGTCAGTCAAATAGCCACCAGCTTTCATCTCCATCGCCACAAAGCCCAGCACGCTGTTGTTAAAGACGACAATTTTCACTGGCAGTTTCATCTGCACTACTGAGAGGAAATCGCCCATCAACATGCTAAAACCGCCATCGCCGCACATGGCGACCACCTGACGTTCTGGCTCTGTCGCCTGCGCACCCAGCGCCTGCGGCATGGCGTTAGCCATCGAACCGTGGTTAAACGAACCTAACAGGCGACGCTTGCCGTTCATTTTTAGATAACGTGCCGCCCACACCGTTGGCGTACCAACGTCACAGGTGAAAATAGCGTCATCGGCGGCAAAATGACTAATTTGCTGCGCCAGATATTGCGGGTGAATGGCTTTCTCGCTCGGTTTAGCTAAATCGTCCAGCCCTTTGCGGGCGTCGCGGTAATCTTCCAGCGCTTTATCCAGAAACTTGCGATCGGCTTTTTCTTCCACCAATGGAAGCAATGCACGCAGAGTCGACTTGATATCGCCGACCAGTGCCATATCCACCTTGCTGTGAGCGCCGATGCTGGCTGGGTTGATATCAATCTGAATGATTTTGGCATCGGTCGGGTAGAAGGCGCGGTAGGGAAATTGCGTGCCGAGTAGCACTAACGTGTCGGCGTTCATCATGGTATGGAAACCTGACGAGAAGCCGATTAACCCGGTCATTCCAACATCATACGGATTATCGTATTCGACATGTTCTTTACCGCGCAGGGCATGAACAATAGGCGCTTTAATTTTCCCGGCAAACTCAACTAACTCTTTATGCGCCCCCGCGCAGCCGCTGCCACACATCAGGGCGATATTGCTGGAATAACGCAGCAGTTGCGCCAGTTTGCGTAACTCTTCTTCTTCCGGCGTCACGACTGGTTGTGGCGCATGATACCAGTGCGTGGTTGCCCCTTCTGGCGCAGGTTTTAACGCCACGTCGCCTGGTAACACGACAACCGAAACGCCACGGTTAAGCACCGCTTTGCGCATGGCAATCGCCAGTACTTGTGGGATCTGCTCCGGGCTGGAAACCAGCTCGCAATAGTGACTACATTCGCGGAATAGCTCTTGTGGGTGGGTTTCCTGGAAATAGCCGCTGCCAATTTCGCTGGAGGGAATATGAGCGGCAATCGCCAGTACCGGAACGTGATTGCGGTGGCAATCAAACAGGCCGTTGATTAAGTGCAGGTTGCCGGGGCCGCACGATCCGGCGCAGACCGCCAGTTCTCCGCTAAGTTGTGCTTCAGCGCCAGCGGCAAAGGCCGCCACTTCTTCGTGGCGGGTGGACATCCACTCGATGGTGCCCATGCGATTAAGACTGTCACTAAGACCATTCAGAGAGTCGCCTGTGACTCCCCAGATGCGTTTCACCCCTGCCGATTCGAGTGTTTTGGCGATATAAGCTGCAACCGTTTGTTTCATGGTTCTCCATCTCCTGAATGTGATAACGGTAACAAGTTTAGTTCATCTGACGGAGGGGGAAGGGATGGGAGAGAAAGGAGGCACTAACGGTTAAATAGCCCGATGAAAGGAATATCATCGGGCATAAGGCGATTATGCGAGAACCAAATCCCCCTGCGGATGGCAGGAGCAGGCCAGTACGTAACCTTCAGCGATTTCGGCGTCGGTCAGCGTCATTGTACTGCTCACCGTATATTCACCGGAAACCACTTTTGTCTTACAGCAGCCGCAAACACCCGCACGGCAGGCAGCGACAACCGGAACGTTATTGCTTTCCAGCGCCTCCAGTAGCGTGGTGCCAACCGGGGCGTAAAATTCTCGTGCCGGTTGCAGTTTGGTGAATTTCAGACCGCTGGTCGCCGCTTCTGCTACTGGGGTGAAGAATTTCTCTTTAAAGAAACGCGTCACGCCGAGCGCTTTCACTTCCTGCTCTACCCAATCCATATACGGAGCCGGGCCGCAGGTCATCACGGTACGTGAAGCTAAGTCAGGTACACCTGCCAGCAGTTCGCGAGTGAGACGACCAGCGATAAAGCCTTCGGTAACGTTATTTTCTGCCACCAGCGTTACCGGATAGTTACGCCACTCATCGGCGAAAATAACATCCTGCGGCGTACGCACGTTGTAGATCACCCGCACATCGGCCTGTGGACGGTTCTTCGCAAGCCAGCGACGCATCGACATAATCGGCGTGACGCCGCAGCCTGCCGCCAGCAACAGGAATTTATCTTCTGCTTTATCGTCGCAGGTAAATTCCCCCATCGCGTCCGAAAGCCAGAGATAATCACCGCGTTTTACATCGCGCGTCAGCCACTGGGAGCCGACACCGTCATCAATCCGCCGCACGGTCAGGGTGATATATTCACTCACGCCTGGCGTGGAGGAAATGGTGTAAGCACGCAGCGTTTCCGCTGAGTTTCGCACGCTGACCAGTGCATATTGCCCGGCGCGATATGGGTAGTAATCGTGGCAAATCAGGGAAATCGTCCACACATCCGGCGTTTCTTGCGTAATGTGATGAACCTGCATCCGCCACGGGCATTGATTCGTTGGCATCGTCATCGACAAACTCCTTACGCGCTCAACAGTTGCTTCATGTCTTCTTCAACAGTGGTGATAGAACGCAGGCCGAATTTCTCGTTCAGCACCGCCAGCAGGTCTGGTGTCAGGAAACCAGGTGCAGTCGGGCCGGTGACGATATTTTTCACGCCCAGAGAAAGCAGCGTCAGCAGAATGACGATCGCTTTCTGTTCAAACCAGGAGAGCACCAGCGACAGCGGCAGATCGTTCACACCACAGCCCAGTTTCTCTGCCAGAGTGACAGCCAGAATAATCGCTGAGTAAGCATCGTTACATTGACCTGCATCTACCAGACGGGGCAGACCTTCGATATCGCCAAACTCAAGTTTGTTAAAGCGATATTTACCACAGGCGAGGGTCAGGATCAGGCAGTCATCCGGCACGATGGTGGCGAAATCGGTGAAGTAGTGGCGCTCGCCGCGTGCGCCGTCACAGCCACCAAGCAGGAAGATATGACGCAGTTTTTCACGGCTCACCAGATCAATCAGCGTATCAGCAGCGCCAAGCAGCGTCTGGCGACCAAAACCCACGGTGATAAGGTGCGGAATTTCGCTGTACGGGAAGCCTGCCATCTGTTGCGCTTGGGTGATAACCGCAGAGAAATCATCACCGTCCAGATGACGCACGCCAGGCCAGCCAACAATGCTGCGGGTCCAGATACGATCGTCATAAGCGCTTACGGTTGGGTCGATGATGCAGTTCGAGGTCATCACGATGGGGCCAGGGAAACGAGCGAACTCCACTTGCTGATTCTGCCAGCCGCTGCCGTAGTTACCGACCAGATGCTTGAATTTACGCAGCTCCGGGTAGCCATGCGCAGGCAGCATTTCGCCGTGGGTGTAGACATTAACGCCCGTGCCTTCGGTCTGTTCCAGCAGGTTGTAGAGATCTTTGAGATCGTGACCGGAAATCAGAATGCATTTACCCGCCGTCGCTTTGACGTTGACCTGGGTTGGCGTCGGGTGACCGTATTTACCGGTTTCGCCTGCATCCAGAATGCTCATCACTTTGAAGTTCATCTGGCCGATTTCCATTGAACACTCAAGAAGCGCGTTCATATCGGCAGGCCAGGTCCCCAGCCACGCCATGATTTTATGGTACTGGGCATAAATATCGTTGTCGTATTGACCGAGAACATGCGCGTGTTCCATATAGGCCGCCGCACCTTTCAGGCCATACAGGCACAGCAGACGCAGGCCGAGAATGTTTTCGCCAATCGCCGCTTTATCTTTGTTAGGGGTAAATTCTGCTGCCTGACGTTGCAGCTCGCCGAGATCATCGCTCACCAGTTGCAGGTCAGCCATCGGGTTATCGACGCGCGCGTTGGCATCTACAGCCAGGCATTGTGCTTTCAGCGCCTCGCGCAAGGCAATCGCTTCACGAGCGTAGCCGACAATACGCGGAGAATCGAAGTTAACGTTGGTCAGGGTTGAGAAAAAGGCACGTGGCGCGAAGCTGTCAACATCGTGGTTGATGATGCCGTATTCACGCGCTTTTACCGCCCAGGCAGAAAGCCCTTGCAGCGCCGCGATGAGTAAATCCTGAAGGTCAGAAGTTTCCGCCGTTTTACCACACATCCCCTGCGCGTATGAGCAGCCGTTTCCTGCCGGAGTACGGATAGTTTGTTCACATTGCACACAAAACATGATCACACCTTTTAAAGTTATATTTAATATACATGTTTAAGGTTAAGACGCTTAACGCGGGGATAAAAGGGATTTTTCATGCAACTTTAAGGGAGATTGATTTAGCGCAATTTTGGCGGCAGGGATCTACCGCCAGAGAGGTATTACGCAGAGAAAAAGGCGATGAGGATCGGCACTAACAGGCTAAGAATAAAACCGTGAACAATTGCCGCCGGGACCATATCCAGCCCGCCAGTACGTTGAAGAACGGGTAGGGTGAAATCCATTGATGTGGCACCGCATAAGCCCAGTGCAGTAGAGCAGCTGCGGCGAATCAGCCCAGGGATCAACATAATAGCAATCAGTTCACGGGCCAGATCATTAAAAAACGCCGCGCTCCCGATTACCGGACCAAAAGATTCGGTCAATAAAATACCGGAAAGAGAATACCAGCCGAAACCGGAGGCCATTGCCAGCGCGGTATTGATGGGGAGATCAAGAATAAAGGCGTTAATTAAACCACCAATTAATGAACTGACAACCACCACCACGGCGACAATCATTCCCCGGCGATTAAGGACAATCTGCTTTAAGGTCATGCCATTATTGCGCAACTGAATACCAACGAGGAAAAGTAGCAAAATTAACGTGTATTCACTGGCTTCGGTCGCGTGTTGTAAGAAAGCCAGTCCACTCAGACCAATGGCAAAACCAATCACTACTACGCCGCACAGTTTTAGCGACTCCAGCGCCATCGCAATACGCGACGGGAGTTTTTCTTGCTGATGGTGGTTGCGCCACGGCAGGCCTCGCTCCAGCCACATCAGGGCGGCAATATTACACAGTAAAATAACGGTAATACTGACGGCAGAATAATGCAGAATCGCCAACAGGTTACTGGCGAGGTTATCGAGAAACGCCAGACTGATACCCATAAAAAAGAGAATAAGGTAAACCATCCAGCTTAATAGCTGATTAATAACTTTTAACGCAGCTTGTTGGCGAAGCGGAATGAGGTAACCCACAATCAGGGGAACCAGAATGATTAACAGCCCAGAAAACATGAAAACCCAGTCCTTGCAAAGATGAAGTCGAAATGCGCGATGACACACTACTGAAAGCGGAAGGACGAGTAAAGTTGCAATTAAAAGGAAATGTTATGCATAAGGGCAGTAGAGTATTCGTTTTCATTTAAAGATATTCTTGCGCTTTAATTACAAACTGCACCGATGTTGGTGGCGTCAAAATCGCCGAGGCGTTCCCTGAAGGCCGGGGCAGCCCACATGGATGTGGGCTGAGGGCGCGTTTTACAGGGATGTTACCTCGCGCCCGACCCGGTAGCCGTAAGGGATAAGTCGAGGGCACCGCGCAGCGGCGATTTTGTTCGCCAGAGCCCGGGGGGCAGGGGGCGGCGGCGATTGGCCGCCCCCTGCGCGCTCCTTGCGCCAGTGGCAATATGTGGCTTAGCTCATGAAAGGAGCGCAACAAGATGATGAATCAACATATAACAACATCTTAAAAAAGGCCTGACATTACGCCAGGCCTTCTGCGTTAATTAATCACGCTTTTCCAGCAGGGTCCGGTAAATCAGACCACCGATAATGCCGCCGACAATTGGCACCACCCAGAAGAACCACAGTTGTTCTAATGCCCAGCCGCCCTGGAAGATAGCAACCGCGGTGCTGCGCGCCGGGTTAACAGAAGTGTTAGTCACCGGAATACTAATTAAGTGAATCAGGGTTAAGGCCAGACCAATAGCGATCGGCGCAAAACCTGCTGGCGCGAATTTGGCGGTTGCGCCGTGGATCACCAACAGGAAACCTGCACTCAATACCAGTTCAACTACCAGCGCGGAAAGCATGGAATAACCGCCTGGTGAATGCTCGCCATAACCGTTAGAAGCAAAACCGCTGGCTGCCGCGTCAAAACCCGTTTTACCACTGGCAATTAAATACAGCAGCGCCGCTGCAACAATACCGCCGACAACCTGGGCAATTACGTAGCCAACGACTTCTTTTGCCGGAAAACGTCCGCCAGCCCATAAACCAATAGTGACCGCCGGGTTAAAATGACCACCAGAAATATGACCAACAGCAAAGGCCATCGTCAGAACGGTCAGACCGAACGCCAACGCCACGCCGGCAAAACCAATGCCTAATTCCGGGAAGCCTGCGGCCAGTACAGCACTACCACAGCCACCAAAAACAAGCCAGAAAGTACCAAAACATTCAGCTGCTAATTTTCTGAACATATCCACCTCAATTAAAAATTGACCCTGTGAAAAATATGGTCGTTTTATAGGGTCGTCGTAAAAAAATGACGACGGAAATAATGCGCGGCTATTTTAAAAACGAAGGCGAGTCATTCACCAGATAAATAAATCCAGTAAATTTGATTGGTGATGCTGCCAACTTACTGATTTAGTGTATGATGGTGTTTTTGAGGTGCTCCAGTGGCTTCTGTTTCTATCAGCTGTCCCTCCTGTTCAGCTACTGACGGGGTGGTGCGTAACGGCAAAAGCACTGCCGGACATCAGCGCTATCTCTGCTCTCACTGCCGTAAAACATGGCAACTGCAGTTCACTTACACCGCTTCTCAACCCGGTACGCACCAGAAAATTATTGATATGGCCATGAATGGCGTTGGATGCCGGGCAACTG
>NZ_MDGW01000076.1:0-8882 GCF_001712525.1 Shigella sp. FC1661 | reverse complement strand
CAACACCCAGCGGGCACAGTTATCCGTTGCCATTGATTCCAGCCGTTCCGTGAACTGGTCACGGAGAAGATTGTCACAGTGCCAGCACAGACGGATTGCGCCTGGCGCGTGCCGCATTGTGGTCATGTTCTCGCTGTGCCAGTCGGAATGAGGCCACTGACAGCCCTTTTCACGAAGTAACCAGCTCTCAAGGCATTCCACGCCACCAGCACGACGGATCACCGCCTCATGGCGGAACACGGCCCGAACGGCAGGATCATCCGCCAGCGGTTGTGATGCTGCCGGAACGGCACCGCTGGCGAAAGATGAATAACGTTCCGGCTCAGGCTCCAGCAGGACACGCCCCTGCATAAACAGGGGCATCAGCTCTGAACCGGGCCTGAACAATACAATCCCCATTCGCGGGGCAATTTCAGGAGTCAACAATGCTCTCACGGTCACCTCAGCGAACGATATTGCATGAACGCAGGAGAAAAAATTCAGCCATCACGCAGTAAACTCCTTCACCAGCGTTTCAAACTGGCTTACCTGGCCTTCCAGTTCCGCCACGCAATCCACCAGCTCATCCACCGCCTTTTGTGTACGGTGTTTTGCCTGCAGCAGATCACGAAGCGCCGGAGTAAGCTGCTTGCGGAGCGTATCTTTTGCCACGCTCGTTTTTTCCATCTGTTCAGCACAACGAAGCATCTCCTGCGCCTGCCGACGAAGTTGTTCCGGTGAAACAGTGATTGTTCTGTTGTTCAAAATAAACGCTCCGTTTTACTGCCCGACATGCGGTTATTGCTGTATCTGCGCGGATTGCCCGGCGTCATGGGTGTGGAAAGAACCCGGGCACTCTCCTGGTCCACAGGCAGAAAATGTCCGTTATGAAAACGCCGGTAAATGGTCCCGAGCGTGCCATTACGCTGTTTCGTGATGTTGATTTCTGCTATGCCTCTGGCCTGAGTTTCCGGGTTGTATACCTCATCCCTGTAAAGCATCAGAATGATGTCGGCATCCGCCTCGATTTCCCCGGAGTTTTTCAGGTCCGAGTTCATTGGGCGTTTATTGGGTCTGGATTCCACGCCGCGGGAGAGCTGGCTCAGAGCAATCAGCGGAAAACCGCCGGATTTTGCCAGGCTTTTAAGTCCCTTTGAGATTTCCCCCACCGCAAGGTCGTGACGCCCCGTACTGCGGGTTTTAATCAGGCCGAGGTAATCGACCACCACCAGCGCCGTTTCCGGGTGTTTCATCCGGTGGTGCTTCGTGGTTGCACATATCTCATCAATGGGTCAGGTTTGCCTGGTCCACCATCCAGATATTACGCCCCGTCATTCGTCCCACGCCCTGCGAGAAACGCGCCCAGTCTTCATCTTCAAAACGGGCAACAGACTTAAGACGGGATACCGGCATTCCACCGGCAGCAGACACCATACGTTCACCAATCTGGATGTTCGCCATCTCCATGGTGAACAGAAGCACGCCATGCCCCTGCTCAGTCACCTTGTCGATGATGTCCAGCGCAAGTTCGGTTTTCCCCATCGAAGGACGGGCGGCAATGAATACCAGGTCTCCGGGCTCCATACCGCCCGTTTTTGCGTCCAGTTCATCAATACCGGTCATCAGCGCCCTGGATTTCTCCAGTCCCTGATTGCGGCATTCAACACGGTCGACCACTTCCAGAAGGACATCATCAATGTGAACCGGCTGAATGACGCCCTTTCCGGTCGACAGTGAGGCCATCATGTTCTGCACATCCTTCAGGGCATCCTCGGCTGCTTCACAGGTATACGCATCACGTAAATTCTGTAATGCTTCAGTCAGTGTTTTTTCTGCATCGCGCAGTGCGGCATTGCGCCGCAACGCTGCGACATAGTGCTCCAGTGAAGACTTCACCCAGGTTTTGCGTCCGGTGTCGGTAATCACCGGGGCAAGTTCCGGCATCTCATTGCACAGCAGTACGGGGTCAATGACGCCGGATATGCGAGCCTGTCTGCAAATCCCCGCGTAAATATCCCGGTACTGACGCACAAAAAATACATCCGCCGGAAGTGTGGCCAGAATATCCATCACTTCCGGATCGGCCCCACGCAGAAAAAACGCACCGATGACAGCGCCTTCCAGGTCATCGTTACGCCATGCCGGGGTGTTCTGGCTGGTCATGCGGCAACACCTCCGATACGAGAACGGTAGCTGGGCCAGTTAAACGACAACCAGTTGCGCCCGCCATCGGTGATCCTGTCGGCAATCCGGGGACTGATGAACGCCCACAATTCTTCCGGTGAAAGATTGCTGATCAAGATAGTTGGCAAAATACCCTCATACCGGGCATTGATAATTTCCTGCAAAATGGCCATTTCAGCCGCACTGCCAAACTGAACGCCGACTTCGTCGACAATCAGCAAATCCAGTGACGCATAATGCTCAATGACGTCATCCGCTGTTTTTTCACTGTCATTCCGCCAGCAGTTTTTCACAGCCCGGGTAAGGCGCATCACGTCGGTGATCTCCACACTGGCCAGATAGTTACGGATGATGTGTTTTGCCATTGATACCGCCAGATGATTTTTCCCGGTACCGCAACTGCCGGTCATAACAAGACTGGTACCGTTCTCCAGCATATCTGGCCAGTTCTCCGCATAGCGGCGACAGGCCGCAAGATTTCTGGCTGCGTCAGGATTAACCTCCAGATAATTATCAAACTCGCAGTCCCGAAAACGCAGAGCAATTCCGGCGTTATCAGTCAGTTCTTCCGCCTTGAGGGACGACAGTTCCATGGTCAAATAACTGGCCTCAGCGATCAAGCAGTCAGGGCAGCATGAAATTTTTTCTCTGTCCTCGCCATTACGATCGCTCCACACCAGTATATGCGTACGATATTTACCGTGTTTTTCGCAATATCCGCGACCTTCACGCATCAGGCAGGAACGATAAGGCCATGGCTTTTCGCCCTTCTGAGCAAATGCAATCTCTGCCCGTAACTCATCCATTCGCGCCTGTAGTCTTGTTTGTTTCTCACGTTGGTCAATCGTCATCATCGCTGTCACCTCAGAATGTCAATTTGTTACTGGATTTACCGAATTTGTCAGACATGGCTCCCAGGCCAGCCAGGACATCAACCTGTCGCTGTCGCCCACCTCCGTGAGCGGCTGGCTGTTGCCAGTAATCTTCGAAGTGACGATCGGGTCCAAAGAACGTCGCAGCCTGCTTCACGAACTGTGTGCCGGTATTTCCTGTAGCACGTACCCAGGCGGCATACCGCTTCACGCCATCAAGCATGGTCTCCGGTTTTATTCCTTCCCTGATACGGGCTTTCCAGGCTTTGAAGGCTGCTGACTTGGAATTGCCACCAGCACGTTTGGGATATTCCTGCCAGGCCTGTTCAAATTCCGGTGAATATTCCTGTCGGGCAGAACGCGCTGGCGCAGACGCGTCAGCGGATGCATCAATAGTGTTTTTAGTCTCCGTTGTAATCTCTGTATTTGTATCAACATTCGGCGTATCCCCTGTTCCGTTATGACGTCGGGGGGTGTTCCGTTTTAACGTAATAGCTGTATCGCTGATTGCATTATTGCTGTTACTTTCTGGCGAAACAGAAGAAGGTGTGGTGATGGCCGCAATTGCCTGTGGGTTGATCCCGACAAACAAAATATTGCTGCATTTCACCCCATCGAGCATTTCCACCGTGCGTAAATCCAGAGTAATAAACCCTGCATCGCGCAGACGCTTCAGCGCATCTGCGGTTTCCCTTTTCCCGAAACCAAACTGCTCAGCAAACGCCTGGTAGCTTCTTTGCAGTTTGTCGCCCTGAAAACGCTTGCGATATCCCAGCAACGCTCCGGTGTGCTCATCCCTGACCTCTGTCGGGCGGTACCAGTAAACGATCTCTGAAAGCAGAGCGATAGCCGTCGCATCCGGACGCCCACTGGGTAGTCGAATATATTTCCACCAGTTCGCAGGTGTAACATTGCCGGAAATATTAATTTGACCAATAGCCATAACTTCCGGTGTGGGGGCGTAACGGCTCATACAACCTCCTTCCGCGGCATGAGAATTGTGTAGCCACGCGCAGGTTGTAGTCTGGCTTTTGCATCAATAGTAAGCGTTGCAATTTTTCGGATATGAAGATAACCAGCTCTTTCCAGTGCCAGGGTTTCCCTGAATATCGCTTGCTTAGAACAACAGCAGAAATCAGCAAGCACCTGATGATCAATAACTCTCTCGCCTTCACCGTCTGAAGAACCCGACATCAAAACACGCAACATAATCAGGCGCTGAATCGGGTTATCGAAAGCACATCCGCACACAAACTGAAAACAGTTCACGCCACACCTCCCAGACGCTTAAACATTTTTCCAGACAGAAATACCGCCAGAGGGTAACTGATGGTGTAGCTACGCCCCTGTAGTTCGCACACGACTTTCTGGCTTTCAGCGTTGACTAGGCAAACCCGCAGAACGTGACCGTTGCTGGTGGCGAACCACTGCCCCACACGGGGGCAACGGTTGTATCGGTGATACAGGGAATTAACGATGTGGCGGATCATGGACGCACCTCCACCGTAGTTACGTATTTAACCGGGCTACCTTTCATTGAGATGGTTTCACACATCTCTGCCGCTTTCAGTTCCGCTGTTTTTCTGGATTTATAGCGACGGTGCCAGACAGATACATCCGTGCGAACTGATACATCGTTTCTGTATTCCGTAGTGGAGATGATGATTTCGTAACTAATCATGGGCGAACCTCCTTGTCAGAACCATTCAGCCTGGAATCAACAAGTGCAGCGCCAAAAACAGCATCACCAACACGGTCGTACAGTTTGCTAGCCAGCGGAGATTCAACGGCCTTAAGCATTGGATAAAGCTGGCTTGTCCAGATTTGATGGATTTCACGCAAATGCAGGTATACGCCTCTGGCGTTTCGTGCGACAGCTGACATATCAACCGCGTCAGCACCAGATAAATTCTTCTCCATCTGGTTAAAGGCGTTGATGTATGCCTCTTTGAACCGGGCTGCACGTTTGCCAGTAAAGCCCATAGCAAGGAACGCGAAGCCATCGCGGGTGATTTGATAGCAAGGTAGTTTGCGGCCTGTGCAATCGGTGTAATCACTGGGCTGAAAATTCAGCTCAGTGAATTCAACAGAGCACTCAAGCGTCTGGATTTTTTGAATAACGTTTTTGTGCTGCTTGCAGAAATATTCGGCAACGGCCAAAGAAGAGGTAACAGCCTTCCCATGGATAACATCAATTTTAGGGTGAGTTTGGGTAGGGGTGGTTGCCATAGTGACATCCTCATGTGCGAATTTTGAAAACTCACCACATGGGACGCCAATCACAGAGGTGGTGAGACGTACAGGGTTGGCGTAACCGGTCGCACATGACCCCGGCGCATCTTTCGATGCCCCTGCACGCCCCACCATAATTTGGATGTGAGGAAACGTGCGCAAAAAAACCGCTGAAGCGCGGTTATGCGCATGTGCGAATTTCAGGACGCCAATCCCGGCACCCGCTTTATAAGGTGCGGAGACAGTGTAACGTCCCGAAATTGCAGAATCAATATTTGGTCTTGAAATGATCATATAGCTGCTGATATCTTTAGAACTGTTCTTGGATGTTTCGGAGCCGTTTTATGCGAAACAGCTCCCCGTTATTGATGTTGAGTGAGCCGGGTTACTCCCGGCTTTTTTTCACCGCTGCCAACCAATAACCTGAAATAACCCCATTTTCGGGTGATACCAGCGAGTCCCTCGCGGTTCTGCTTCCTCCATAACCCGATAAAAAGCAGCCATAAACGGTTCCACAGCAACAATTGCGCGACGTGGCAACAATCTGTCCGGCGTCATGAACTCATGGGTGTCTGTAGGAATTTGATAGGCGTTCACCAGATTGCGGCATTTATCATCTGACAAACCGGTTTTTGCTTTCAGTTGGCGATATCCGGCATAGCCCTCACGAATAGTGCCCTTTTTAATTTGCTCGACTGTTTCAGCAACGTGGCTGACTTTTTCTTCCACCTGAGTGATCCGTTTCTGTTGGCGAACGGCTTCAAGAGCCATCGCGGCAACCATTTCGATTTCGCTCATTGGCTTACGGATCTGTTCTTCCAGTTCGCGCCAGCGATCTACCAGGCGAGCTGTGAATTCAGGACAGAGCTGTGCGACGACAATGATGCTGTCGCGCTTACCTCGTTCACCTTCGAATACATACGCGCTAGAAAATCGGCGAGGCCCAAGTGATTGTTTATTCTCAATTTCCACAGCCTGTGGAAATTGGATGATTCCCTTTTTAGCCAGTGTTTCAATAGTTCTCTTAACACTATCTGGTCGGCTTCCCACCAGCTCTGCGATCTCAACGCTGGTCATGGATGCTTTGCCGTTAAAAATTGCGGTGTTCATTGTTGGTCTCCTGTGGGCTTGTCATCTTCTGTATTCGCTAGCCTTGGGTGTGTATATGGAATGCTCGGATCCAGATGACAAAGAATGGCAACATCCTCCGGAACACCTCGCGTTTTCCACTTTCCAACACCTTGACTGCCACGAGGCCTTCCTTTCTTTGGGAACCTGCGACCAATAGCGGCATTGGTTTTAAATTGAATTTTTAATATTTCATAAAGGGTCATTCTTTAGTCTCACACCAGATACTTTGTTATTCAACGATGTTAACTGCGGGATTCCAAAGTATCAAGAAATTCTGTTACTTTCGTATCAACAGCCATGAGAGGAGAAGAAAAATGAAGTCTTTAGGTGAACGTCTCATCAACGCACGGCAAAAAGCTGGGTTAACACAAGATGCGTTGGCTAAAAAAGCTGGGATCACCAGAGTTGCAATCAGTAAAGCCGAGCAAGGCCTTACAAAAAGTTTCAACGGTGACACCCTTTTTAAAGTTGCAGCTGCACTGCGGTGTTCACCGCAGTGGCTTCAGAACGGAGATGAAAAAGATAAGCATTGGGAAAATAATGTTAAGAGCTGCCCACAGAGAGACACAGCACACTCTTACCCTGTAATTAACTGGGTTCAGGCAGGATTATTCGCAACTTCTGGTGATGACTACAACATGTATGATCAGGATAATTGGAGGCATTCTGTAAAATACGCTGGTGAGAGGGGGTTCTGGCTGGAAGTGCACGGAGACTCAATGACTTCGCCCGTAGGAATAACATTTCCTGAAGGAATGTCGATCCTTGTCAACCCAGATAAAGAAGTTTTTTCAGGGTGTTACGTCATCGCCAGAAAAAAATCCACCAATGAAGCAACATTCAAAAAATATATTTCTGACATGGGAAAGGCGTTTCTAAAGCCCCTTAATCCACAATATCCAATCATAGAAATGGACAATGATTGCGAAATAGTAGGTGTTGTGGTTGATGCCAGGTGGGATATTTTCTGACCAGACACAAAACACAAAAAGAAACCAAAGTATCAAAATAACTTGCCACAGCTTGACACCTTAGTTACCATAAAACAAAGTTCGTAACTGAGGTATCATCTCATGATCAATAAAGCTACAACTCTTGACTGTCTCGAAGAACTGAAAAACCTCGGCAGCCTCATTACACTAATAGCAAAAGCAACACCTGATGCTACACTCTCTAGCGATATAGAGTCATGCGCAGGACTGGCATGGGATATGACAAATAGCATATCCAGAAAGCTATCGTCAGCAATGCTTTTACAGAACAAAAATTCTGCAATCAACAACCGTCTTCGCACCCAACGCGAAGCCTGCGGCTTAACAACCGCCGAACTCGCCAGGCTGCTCGATCTCGATGAAGAAATTATCATCCAGTGGGAGAGCGGAGAGTATGAACCAACTATCAGTATGCTTATCCCACTGGCAAATATTCTTGGCTGCGATCCGATGTGGCTGTTAACTGGTGAGGTTACTCCTCCGGAGCAACCAAAAAGTGAGGAGCAGCAACACCATGACGCATCTCAACAAGTTTGCCCCTTATCTCGCGAAGCTCTTCTGCGGAAGAACCAATACCAATGGTGACATAATCGCCGCTTCGCCCTTCAAGGTACATGCGAACATTTTTATCAATCATTGCGGAAACAGTCTCAATATGAAAACACTTCTGAGACTCGCTATATAGCAGAACATATAAGTCAGCTGAGGAAGCCATGAAAAAGTTCGAAAACATAACTGTTCTCCATGTTGATGACTTTGATTATACAAACCCGGAACTTCTCCCGGAGGTTGTAAAGGCAATAGATGTTGCCGATATAGTGATTAGAGAAAAGAGAATTGTCAAAAACAGGCTCGCATGCACTTCAGGAGCAATGACAGAAACAACCTCACAGCAAGATAATTACGAAGGCATTTGTCTGGAGCCTGATTCATTTGCGGTAAATGTTTATCATTTATTGCATGCAACACAGGTATTACATATGTCCAGTAATCACGAAACGAAAACACTCGGCAGCGAAATTCTGAGTTTTGCATGTGAGTATACAAAAGCTGCTGCCGAAAAAGAATTAGCGCAATAACAACAAATATGCCCTGAACGTTTATTGCGGTTTTATCGCCGGGGATTGTTACAACCTTAATCCGCAGGAGGCTTTATTGTGACTTTTATAAAGAATATGGCATCACACAAGACCGCTGGATTTGCCCCTATATTTCCAGACATCTGTTATCACTTAACCCATTACAAGCCCGCTGCCGCAGATATTC
Organism: Shigella sp. FC1661; assembly: GCF_001712525.1. Classification (NCBI taxonomy): domain Bacteria; kingdom Pseudomonadati; phylum Pseudomonadota; class Gammaproteobacteria; order Enterobacterales; family Enterobacteriaceae; genus Shigella; species Shigella sp. FC1661. The sequence goes on along the minus strand of NZ_MDGW01000076.1, from coordinate 226 downwards.
CCGTGGCGAGCGATAACCCAGCGCACTATGCGGATGCCATTCGTTATAATGCTCGAACGCCTCTGCAAGGTTCTTTGCTGCCGTTAACCCGTCTGGTTTGGGCATGATACTGATGTAGTCACGCTTTATCGTTTTCACGAAGCTCTCTGCTATTCCGTTACTCTCCGGACTCCGCACCGCCGTGTTCTTCGGTTCAAGTCCCAACATCCGGGCGAACTGGCGTGTT
>NZ_MDGW01000075.1:0-8918 GCF_001712525.1 Shigella sp. FC1661 | reverse complement strand
GTGCGTACCGGGCTGAGAGGCGGTGTAAGTGAACTGTAGTTGCCATGTTTTACGGCAATGAGAGCAGAGATAGCGCTGATGTCCGGCAGTGCTTTTGCCGTTACGCACCACGCCTTCAGTAGCGGAGCAGGAAGGACATCTGATGGAAATGGAAGCCACGCAAGCACCTTAAAATCACCATCATACACTAAATCAGTAAGTTGGCAGCATTACCGCCTTGTCGTACCATTATCAACACGATAATAATTAATAATTCATTTTTAAATAAATTGCTTCAAGTTAACTCGCTATTTATTTAACTGGGTTTAAACGCATACCTGTAGTTCAGAAATTATGAGCGATTTTTGATAGTGACCAGATGGCAAAAGAATTATAAGGAGGACACGGTACGACAAAAAAGGTAGATGAATCATGTTGAAGATAATACCCGGTGCAACTGGATACTTTAATAAAACACTCAATTCAAATCAATTCGATAATGAAGATGCAATCAAAGATAAATTAGATAATAGAGGTTCAATCAAAGGTAAATTAAATAATATATATGGTAAATCTATTGATTATGCAGCGCTGCGTCATCGGGATATAATTATTGCAAAAATAGATTTGTTTATTCAACGAATCACGCATAATTTATGGCATGCACGTAAAAAAATGTGTTTTTAATTGAGCAAATAAATGATCTCAAAATGTGGGTCAATAAGTATATTGACGATTGCACTGATGAGGATTTAAACGATCGTGACTTTATTGCATCAGTTGTTGACCGGGCTATTTTTCATTTCGCGATTAATAGTATATGTAATCCTGGGGATAATAAAGATGCGACTCCCATTGAACAATGTACTTTTGATGTAGAAACTAAGAATGGCCTTCCCTCCACGGTTCAGCTATTTTATGAGGAATCTAAGGATAATGAACCTTTAGCGAATATACATTTTCAAGCAATAGGTTCTGGTTTTTTAACGTTTGTTAATACCTGCCAGGAACATGATGACAACAGCTTAAAATTATTTGCTTCGCTGTTAATTTCACTTTCATATTCTAGTGCCTACGCAGATTTATCAGAAACAGTGTATATTAATGAAAATAATGAGAGCTACCTGAAAGCTCAGTTTGAAAAATTATCTCAACGTGATATGAAGAAGTACCTGGGAGAGATGAAGCGTCTGGCTGATGGGGGAGAAATGAATTTTGATGGCTATCTGGATAAGATGTCACATCTGGTGAATGAAGGGACGCTCGATCCTGATATTTTAAGCAAAATGCGAGATGCTGCACCACAATTAATTAGCTTCGCGAAGTCGTTTGACCCAACCTCAAAGGAAGAGATTAAAATACTTACAGACACTTCTAAATTAATTTATGATTTGTTCGGGGTTAAATCGGAGAAATAATATGTGAAGTTCTTCGATAGTATGGAAGGCATTATATAAAAGGACCCAATATTTATTGGGTCCTTTTTTCTCTATCAATGCTATTAGCAGGGAGATATATCACCAGAGTTTAATGTGTGATTTTTTATTTATCGTCGAACCTGGATTGTTTATCATTGGCCTTAACAAAGTTAACGGCTAATAAGATTATTTCCATCACTTCGTGAGAGCTTCATGCCTTGAGAGGATCTCAATTTTCTTTTGCAATGAGACAGGCGCTTCCTGTTGTTATGGTATAGTACCCCGCTATTGAGCCTCCTGAATAGTGATGCTGAATAACATAACCCCATGATATATCGATAAAATAATCTCTACATTTGAAAATGCACGGTAATTCTGAAATGCAAAAAATCAACCAAACCAGCGCAATGCCTGAAAAAACTGACGTTCACTGGAGTGGTCGGTTTAGCGTTGCACCAATGCTCGACTGGACGGACAGACATTGCCGCTATTTCTTGCGTCTGCTTTCCCGCAATACGTTGCTGTATACCGAAATGGTGACCACAGGGGCGATTATTCACGGTAAAGGTGATTACCTGGCGTACAGTGAAGAAGAACATCCGGTAGCGTTGCAACTCGGCGGTAGCGATCCGGCGGCGCTGGCACAGTGTGCGAAGCTGGCAGAAGCGCGTGGATATGATGAGATCAACCTGAATGTCGGCTGCCCGTCTGACCGGGTGCAGAACGGCATGTTTGGTGCGTGTCTGATGGGTAATGCGCAGCTGGTTGCCGATTGCGTGAAAGCGATGCGCGATGTGGTGTCGATTCCGGTGACGGTGAAAACGCGTATTGGCATCGATGACCAGGACAGCTATGAATTTCTCTGCGATTTCATCAACACCGTTTCCGGCAAAGGCGAGTGTGGGATGTTCATCATCCATGCACGTAAAGCCTGGCTTTCGGGGTTAAGCCCGAAAGAAAACCGTGAAATCCCGCCGCTCGATTATCCGCGTGTGTATCAACTGAAGCGTGACTTTCCGCATCTGACAATGTCGATTAACGGTGGTATCAAGTCGCTGGAAGAGGCCAAAGCACACCTGCAACATATGGATGGCGTGATGGTCGGGCGCGAGGCGTATCAGAATCCGGGTATTCTGGCGGCGGTAGACCGGGAGATCTTTGGTTCCTCGGATACCGATGCCTATCCGGTGGCGGTAGTGCGCGCCATGTATCCGTACATTGAGCGTGAACTCAGCCAGGGGACGTATCTCGGCCATATTACCCGGCATATGTTGGGCTTGTTCCAGGGTATTCCTGGCGCGCGGCAGTGGCGGCGTTATTTAAGTGAAAATGCCCATAAAGCGGGTGCAGACATTAATGTGTTGGAACACGCGCTCAAACTGGTGGCGGATAAGCGTTAACTTTTCACCAAAAAGTAGTCAAATTCACCACGCCCTGCGCACCGTCGCGGGGCGTTTTGCTGTTAAATCAATAGATTATTTTTGGCATGATTCTTGTAATGCCAGCAAGAGATTTCATATTTGGGAGAGCATCATGCTGGAACTACTTTTTGTGATTGGCTTTTTTGTCATGCTGATGGTCACCGACGTTTCGTTGCTGGGCATTATCACCGCGCTGGTTGTGGCGACGGCCATTATGTTCCTCGGCGGTATGCTGGCATTGATGATTAAGTTGCTGCCGTGGTTACTACTGGCGATTGCGGTGGTGTGGGTTATTAAGGCGATTAAAGCACCAAAAGTGCCTAAATATCAGCGTTATGACCGCTGGCGTTACTAAGGGATTGTGCGGATGATCACAACCTAAGGTTTTATCCTTAGAACAAAATAGGAATTGATAATCAAATCTGTCACTATTGCGCCTCTAACAGATTCATCGTGCTGTACCCTACATACAGCCGACTATAAAAAGAAAGGGCTTCCCAGGTGGAAGCCCTATTTCTTTTATGGAATCAGCAGGCTGGAACCTTGCGTCGCCCGGCTTTCCAGAATCTCATGCGCACGCTGCGCATCCTTCAGCGGATATTTCTGCTGCTCGGCGACATCGACCTTAATCACACCGCTGGCAATCAAAGAGAACAGTTCATTACTGGCCTCGATTAATTCCTCCCGCGTGGTGATATAGCCTTGCAGGGAAGGGCGTGTCACATACAACGAGCCTTTTTGATTGAGAATGCCTAAGTTCACACCGGTAACCGCACCTGATGAGTTGCCAAAACTGACCATTAAGCCGCGGCGTTGCAGGCAATCCAGCGACCGTTCCCAGGTGTCTCTGCCCACGGAATCGTACACTACGCGCACTTTCTTACCGCCGGTGATCTCTTTCAATCGCTCGACCAGATTCTCTTCACGATAGTTAATAACCTGCCACGCGCCGGCTTTTAGCGCGCTCTGCGCTTTTTGCGCGGTTCCTACGGTGCCGATAAGTTTCGCGCCCAGAGCTTTTGCCCACTGGCAGGCAATCAAGCCAACGCCGCCAGCCGCTGCGTGGAACAGGAACTGTTCATCGGGTTTAATTTCATAGGTTTTGCGCAGCAGATAATAAACCGTTAAGCCTTTCAGGAAAGATGCTGCAGCTTGCTCAAAAGAAATAGCCGCAGGCAGAATCGCCGCTTTATCCGCATTAATGTTATGCACAGAGCTGTAAGCGCCTAACGCCGACTGCGCATAGACTACACGATCGCCTGCCTTAATATGCTTTACACCACTGCCGACTTTACTCACGATGCCTGCCGCTTCGGTACCTGATCCGCTGGGTAGTGATGGCGGCGGGTAAAGGCCGCTGCGGATATACGTGTCGATAAAATTGATGCCGATGGCTTTATTTTCGACCTGGATTTCATTCTCTGCCGGATCGGCAGGAGTGAACTCTACGGCTTGAAGTACTTCCGGGCCACCGTGCTTGTGAAATTTAATTCGTGTTGCCATGTGTCCTCCAGAACGTATCGTCAGGGTCTGCTTCATATGGTAAAGTTTCGACCCATTCTTTATCTCGGTAACTCCATTCACTATGGCAGGAAATAAACCCTTCAACAAACAGCAGGCTGAACCCCGCGAACGCGATCCACAAGTTGCCGGGCTGAAAGTGCCTCCGCACTCGATCGAAGCGGAGCAGTCGGTGTTGGGCGGTTTAATGCTGGATAACGAACGCTGGGACGATGTAGCCGAGCGTGTGGTGGCAGACGATTTTTACACCCGCCCACACCGCCATATCTTTACTGAAATGGCGCGTTTGCAGGAAAGCGGTAGTCCTATCGATCTGATTACCCTTGCGGAATCGCTGGAACGCCAGGGGCAACTCGATAGCGTCGGTGGTTTTGCTTATCTGGCAGAGCTGTCAAAAAATACGCCAAGTGCGGCGAACATCAGTGCTTATGCTGACATCGTGCGTGAACGTGCCGTTGTCCGTGAGATGATCTCGGTTGCGAATGAGATTGCTGAAGCCGGTTTTGATCCGCAGGGGCGTACCAGCGAAGATCTGCTGGACCTTGCTGAATCCCGCGTCTTTAAAATTGCCGAAAGTCGTGCAAACAAAGACGAAGGGCCGAAGAACATCGCCGATGTGCTCGACGCAACCGTGGCGCGTATTGAGCAGTTGTTTCAGCAGCCACACGATGGCGTTACCGGAGTAAACACCGGTTATGACGATCTCAACAAAAAAACCGCTGGCTTGCAGCCGTCGGATTTGATCATCGTCGCCGCGCGTCCGTCGATGGGTAAAACAACATTTGCGATGAACCTCGTCGAAAACGCGGCGATGTTGCAGGATAAACCAGTACTTATCTTCTCGCTGGAGATGCCTTCAGAACAGATTATGATGCGTTCTCTGGCGTCGCTGTCGCGCGTTGACCAGACTAAAATCCGTACCGGGCAGCTCGATGATGAAGACTGGGCGCGCATTTCCGGCACCATGGGTATTTTGCTCGAAAAACGCAATATCTATATCGATGACTCCTCCGGCCTGACGCCAACGGAAGTGCGTTCCCGCGCACGCCGTATTGCCCGTGAACACGGCGGCATCGGGCTTATCATGATCGACTACCTGCAACTGATGCGCGTACCGGCGCTTTCCGATAACCGTACGCTGGAAATTGCAGAAATCTCTCGCTCGCTGAAAGCACTGGCGAAAGAACTGAACGTGCCGGTGGTGGCGCTGTCCCAGTTGAACCGTTCTCTGGAACAACGTGCCGACAAACGCCCGGTCAACTCCGACCTGCGTGAATCTGGCTCTATCGAGCAGGATGCGGACTTGATCATGTTTATCTATCGTGATGAGGTGTATCACGAAAACAGTGATTTAAAAGGCATCGCGGAAATTATTATCGGTAAACAACGTAACGGCCCAATCGGGACGGTACGCCTGACCTTTAACGGTCAATGGTCGCGCTTCGACAACTATGCGGGGCCGCAGTACGACGACGAATAATAATTATTTTATGAATTAGGTAATTAAAGCAAACACTTATCAAGGAACACAAATGCAAGCGGCAACTGTTGTGATTAACCGCCGCGCTCTGCGACACAACCTGCAACGTCTTCGTGAACTGGCCCCTGCCAGTAAAATGGTTGCGGTGGTGAAAGCGAACGCTTATGGTCACGGTCTTCTTGAGACCGCGCGAACGCTCCCCGATGCTGACGCCTTTGGCGTAGCCCGTCTCGAAGAAGCTCTGCGACTGCGTGCGGGGGGAATCACCAAACCTGTACTGTTACTCGAAGGCTTTTTTGATGCCAGAGATCTGCCGACGATTTCTGCGCAACATTTTCATACCGCCGTGCATAACGAAGAACAGCTGGCTGCGCTGGAAGAGGCTAGCCTGGACGAGCCGGTTACCGTCTGGATGAAACTCGATACCGGTATGCACCGTCTGGGCGTAAGGCCGGAACAGGCTGGGGCGTTTTATCATCGCCTGACACAGTGCAAAAACGTTCGTCAGCCGGTGAATATCGTCAGCCATTTTGCGCGCGCGGATGAACCAAAATGTGGCGCAACCGAGAAACAACTCGCTATCTTTAATACCTTTTGCGAAGGCAAACCTGGTCAACGTTCCATTGCCGCGTCGGGTGGCATTCTGCTGTGGCCACAATCGCATTTTGACTGGGTGCGCCCGGGCATCATTCTTTATGGCGTCTCGCCGCTGGAAGATCGCTCCACCGGTGCCGATTTTGGCTGTCAGCCAGTGATGTCACTAACCTCCAGCCTGATTGCCGTGCGTGAGCATAAAGCCGGAGAGCCTGTTGGTTATGGTGGAACCTGGGTAAGCGAACGTGATACCCGTCTTGGCGTAGTCGCGATGGGCTATGGCGATGGTTATCCGCGCGCCGCTCCATCCGGTACGCCAGTGCTGGTGAACGGTCGCGAAGTACCGATTGTCGGGCGCGTGGCGATGGATATGATCTGCGTAGACTTAGGTCCACAGGCGCAGGACAAAGCCGGGGATCCGGTCATTTTATGGGGCGAAGGTTTGCCCGTAGAACGTATCGCTGAAATGACAAAAGTGAGCGCTTACGAACTTATTACGCGCCTGACTTCAAGGGTCGCGATGAAATACGTGGATTAATCGTTCTGTAATATTTGATTGTCTGTGCCGGATGCGGCGTGAATGCCTTATCCGGCCAATAAAATCCTAAAAATTCAATAAGTTGATGTTCTTTCATGCTCTTATAAAGGTCGTGCCTCTGGCGGATGTTCGTTTGTCATGAGTCTCACTCTGTTGCTAATTGCCGTTCGCTCCTGAACATCCACTCGATCTTCGCCTTCTTCCGGTTTATTGTGTTTTAACCACCTGCCCGTAAACCTGGAGAACCATCGCGTGTTTCAAAAAGTTGACGCCTACGCTGGCGACCCGATTCTTACGCTTATGGAGCGTTTTAAAGAAGACCCTCGCAGCGACAAAGTGAATTTAAGTATCGGTCTGTACTACAACGAAGACGGAATTATTCCACAACTGAAAGCCGTGGCGGAGGCGGAAGCGCGCCTGAATGCGCAGCCCCATGGCGCTTCGCTTTATTTACCGATGGAAGGGCTTAACAGCTATCGCCATGCCATTGCGCCGCTGCTGTTTGGTGCGGACCATCCGGTACTGCAACAACAGCGCGTAGCAACCATTCAAACCCTTGGCGGCTCAGGGGCATTGAAAGTGGGCGCGGATTTCCTGAAACGCTACTTCCCGGAATCAGGCGTCTGGGTCAGCGATCCTACCTGGGAAAACCACGTAGCAATATTCGCCGGGGCTGGATTCGAAGTGAGTACTTACCCCTGGTATGACGAAGCGACTAACAGCGTGCGCTTTAATGACCTGTTGGCGACGCTGAAAACATTACCTGCCCGCAGTATTGTGTTGCTGCATCCATGTTGCCACAACCCAACAGGTGCCGATCTCACTAATGATCAGTGGGATGCGGTGATTAAAATTCTCAAAGCCCGCGAGCTTATCCCATTCCTCGATATTGCCTATCAAGGATTTAGTGCCGGTATGGAAGAGGATGCCTACGCTATTCGCGCCATTGCCAGCGCTGGATTACCCGCTCTGGTGAGCAATTCGTTCTCGAAAATTTTCTCCCTTTACGGCGAGCGCGTCGGCGGACTTTCTGTTCTGTGTGAAGATGCCGAAGCCGCTGGCCGCGTACTGGGGCAATTGAAAGCAACAGTTCGCCGCAACTACTCCAGCCCGCCGAATTTGGGTGCGCAGGTGGTGGCTGCAGTGCTGAATGACGAGGCATTGAAAGCCAGCTGGCTGGCGGAAGTAGAAGAGATGCGTACTCGCATTCTGGCAATGCGTCAGGAATTGGTGAAGGTATTAAGCACAGAGATGCCAGAACGCAATTTCGATTATCTGCTTAATCAGCGCGGCATGTTCAGTTATACCGGTTTAAGTGCCGCTCAGGTTGACCGACTACGTGAAGAATTTGGTGTCTATCTCATCGCCAGCGGTCGCATGTGTGTCGCCGGGTTAAATACGGCAAATGTACAACGTGTGGCAAAGGCGTTTGCTGCGGTGATGTAATGCAGGAAAGCAGGCTGGAGTTACCCAGCCTGCAGTGAAATTAAACTGTCGTCGCTTTCACTATTTCTTTGTAGATGATTTTTTTGATGCCGTTGTTCTACGTGAGAGATAATAAAACGTTGTCAGTTCTTTTATTGTTAAGTTTATCCCAATTAACTGGAATTCCTTTCCGGTAATGCTGCCAACTTACTGATAGTGTTTTATGTTCAGATAATGCCCGATGACCTTGTCATGCAGCTCCACCGATTTTGAGAACGACAGTGACTTCCGTCCCAGCCTTGCCAGATGTTGTCTCAGATTCAGATTATGTCGCTCAATGCGCTGAGTGTAACGCTTGCTGATAACGTGCAGCTTTCCCTTCAGGCGTGATTCATACAGCGGCCAGCCATCCGTCATCCATACCACGACCTCAAAGGCCGACAGCAGGCTCAGAAGACGCTCCAGTGTGGCCAGAGTGCGTTCACCGAAGACGTGCGCCACAACCGTCCTCCGTATCCTGTCATACGCGTAAAACAGCCAGC
>NZ_MDGW01000074.1:0-9138 GCF_001712525.1 Shigella sp. FC1661 | reverse complement strand
AAGTTGATTTTCAAGAACCGTTCTGACAGCTTCGGCTTTGAACTCTTTAGAGTAACGTTGGTTTTTTCTGCTCATTATTAGCTCCTTCTGATGCCATTCTATTTCAGGAAGGAGTGTCCGTTAAACTCAGGCTACCTCAGAAGAGGCAATTAAACGGCTGAACAAGCTTCGGGGCTGGCGTAAGGTTTCACGATCTGCAATTTTACGCGAAGCGGTTGAGCAATATCTGGAGCGGCAGCAATTTCCGGTGCGTAAAGCAAAGGGAGGCAGGCAAAAGGGGGAGGTAGTTGGTGTTGATGATCAGTGTAAGGAGCATAAGGAATGAAAAAAATTTTTCATTCTTGAATATAAAAAAACAGATGCCCTTATTCTGGTATTAATACAAGGCTGTTTTACTTGAACTTATAATAACTGCAACTGTTACATCGTATCTGGAAAACGCCTCGCAAAAATAAAAAATGATGCGTAAATGAGCTTTCTTTAAAGATTCGGCAAGGGTACTTTTCTCTCCATAGATTCAAAAATGATATTGGCGAGATATTTATGAACTCTCTGGCAGGTATAGATATGGGCAGAATTTTACTCGATTTATCGAATGAGGTGATTAAGCAACTTGATGATCTCGAGGTGCAGCGTAATCTTCCTCGTGCGGACCTATTAAGGGAAGCGGTAGATCAATACCTGATAAATCAATCGCAAACAGCAAGAACCAGTGTTCCTGGCATCTGGCAAGGGTGTGAGGAAGATGGTGTCGAATATCAGCGTAAGCTGCGCGAGGAATGGTAATGGGAAAAAATGATGTCAATCAGATTGATGACAACGTGCGCGTTGTTCATGCCGGATGCGGCGTGAACGCCTTATCCGGCCTACAAAGTCATGCAAATTCAATATATTGAAGTTTATTGGTAGGCCTGATAAGCGCAGCGCATCAGGCAATCATACGCTTGTCATCAGTGACATACCCATAACCTTATCGATGTGTTGGAGGGAAGAACGAGGCAAACAGACAATTGCGGCATGATCTTGAATGGGTAACGCGGAATACGAGAGATGGTGTCGTCACACCCTATGAGCTGTAATCCGGGCGACCAGCGCCACCCGGAAAACGTCAGAGATTACTCCCCTTCACCCGGAAACAGGAACGGGTTGATGGAACTGCGGGCATAGCCTTCTTGCTCCATTCGCGCGTCCAGTACCAGAGAAGCGAGGTCATCTGCCACGGCTTCAACTTTCGGTTCTTTTTCCTGATAAAGAATCTTCAGGTAAGTGCCGCAGTCATCGCAGCTTTCGGCTTTAATCGCGGCCTGTTCGTCATCCAGCGACCAGTAATGCAGTTTGCCGCTCTGTTCACAGTTGCTGCATTTTACGCGCACTACGTGCCATTCGGTTTCACACAGGTTGCAGTGCAGGTAACGCAGACCCTGAGTGGTGCCAATTTGCACCATGCTGGACACCGGCATAGAACCACAAACCGGGCAATATTGACGTTGCTCGCCGTATTCAGCGCGGGCTTTGCCGGGGATCAGATTGGCCATCTGCGCCCAGTAGAGCGACAGTGCAGCCCAGATAAACGGCGCTTTATCGCTGCTGACGGATGAGAAATCAGAGGCAAACAGTGCGCTGGCCATATCTTCCAGCTCCTGAGTCGATGCCTTCTCCAGATTCTCAATCACTGCCAGCGCCGGGCCGCTCATTTCAGGTTTCAGCTCAGCAATCAGCGCCATCAGCAGCTTTTGCCAGTGCTTATCACGCGGCAGAACGTGAATATCCAGCGGGGGCTTGCCCTGTGCGCTGGCTTCTTTAATGCGCGCGGTCAGATCCATCTCCAGCGGATGGTCGTACAGCACCACTTCCTGGGCGTGGGCGATAAGCGCAGCAAAGCGCAGGTAATCATCCAGCGGATTATTTTCTGCCAGCTCGCGCAGACGCTCGGCGCGGCGGTTGTATAAATTCTTGAGCCGAGGGAACAATAACGGCGGAATCATATCCGCCGTACGTTTCTCGCTCGAACCCAGCTCATCTTGCGGGATTATGCGAATACTCATTCAGCTTTCTTTTCCGTTGTCTTGCGGACCTCACGGTACCAGCGCGGGTGATGTTTCTTCGCCCAGGCGCTGGTAACCCATCCTTCCACCATGGCGGTAATCGTGCCTTTCACCCAAAGGGCGGCGTAGATATGCACCATGATAACCACAATTAACGCCACTGCGGCAAATGAATGCAGCATTAACGCGAATCGGATCACCGGGATTGAGAAAGCAGGCGCAAAATAAGGACGCCAGATAATCACGCCGCTCACCAGCAGCAGAACCAGGAAAATAATCGCCGCCCAGAAAACGCATTTCTGACCGAAGTTATAACGCCCGGTGTCACCTACTTCCTCGTTGACGACGATCTTACGAATATTCTTCACCCAAAAGATATCATCCCGATTGATTAGGTTGTGATGCCAGTAACGGAAAAACATGATGATGAACGAGGCAAACATAACCACGCCGACAAACGGGTGCAGAATTCGCGCCAGCTGCGGTGTGCCCATGATTTGCATCAACCAGTTGAAGGACGGGAACAAAAAGCCCAGCCCGCTCACCGCCGCCAGGATGAAGCAGAAGGCGGTGATCCAGTGGTTGATACGTTCCGGCGCGGTGTAGCGCACGATGGTGTCACGTCGTTTCATTTGCGCTCCTCGTCTTTCTCTTCGTGCAGATTATTCTCTTCCTCATCCGCACGGTTCGGACCGACACCCACGTAGTGGAAGATACTGGCTGCGAAGGTAGCCGCAAAGCCAACAGCTGCGAGCGGTTTCCAGATGCCTTTCCAGAATTTCACGGTTTCGCTGATTTCCGGGTTCTCCGGCAAGCCATGATACAGATTTGGCTTGTCAGCATGGTGCAGCACGTACATAACGTGTGTACCACCGACGCCTGCCGGATCGTACAGGCCCGCATTGTCGTAACCGCGGGTTTTCAGCTCCGCCACGCGCTCGCTCGCCAGCGTTTTCATCGACTCTTTCGTACCGAAGTGAATCGCGCCCGTTGGGCAGGTCTTCACGCAGGCTGGTTCTTGCCCAACCACCACGCGGTCAACGCACAGCGTACATTTGTAGACGCGGTTGTCTTCCGGGTTGAGGCGCGGAATGTCGAACGGACAGCCCGCAATGCAATAACCGCAGCCAATGCACTGCTCGGACTGGAAGTCGACGATACCGTTGGCATACTGAATAATTGCACCTTCCGCCGGGCACGCTTTCAGACAGCCTGGATCGGAACAGTGCATACAGCCGTCTTTGCGGATCAGCCATTCCAGTTTGTCGTTCTGCTCCACTTCCGAGAAGCGCATCACCGTCCACGATTTGGCACTTAAATCATTGGGGTTGTCGTACACCCCAATGTTATTGCCGACGGTATCGCGAATGTCGTTCCACTCTGAACACGCCACCTGACAGGCTTTACAGCCGATACAGGTGGTGACGTCGATGAGTTTCGCCACTTCTTCCTGGAAGTCCCGCGCCTGAGGCGCGGGGGTCAGACCGTTAGTCGCGGAACGACGAATGATATCTTGAGATTGATAAGCCATATGTCGTCTCCGTTACACCTTTTCCACATTCACAAGGAAGGACTTAAACTCCGGCGTCTGCGTGTTCGCATCACCAACGAATGGCGTTAAAGTATTGGCAATAAAGCCTTTTTTAGCTACGCCTTCATAGCCCCAGTGAATCGGAATACCGATGGTATCGATATCTTTGCCGTTCGCTTTCAGCGTGCGAATACGTTTGGTCACCACCGCTTTGGCTTTGATATAGCCACGGTTGGAGGAGACTTTCACGGTATCGCCCTGGGCAATGCCAAGTTTATTCGCCAGCGACTCCCCGATTTCCACAAACTGCTCTGGCTGCAAAATCGCGTTCAACAGCGCGTGTTTGGTCCAGTAGTGGAAGTGCTCGGTCAGACGATAGGTGGTTCCGACATACGGGAACTTATCGGCTTTACCCAATGCTTCGGCGTCGTCTTTAAAGATACGTGCAGCCGGGTTCGAGATAACGTTTGGATGCAGCGGGTTAGTTCCCAGCGGCGTTTCAAACGGCTCGTAGTGTTCCGGGAACGGACCTTCCGCCATCTTATCGAGGGCAAACAGACGCCCCATGCCTTCCTGCTGCATGATAAACGGCCCGACGCCGCTACCCGGAGGCGCTGCGCTGTAGTCCGGAATATCCCAGCCGGTCCACTTAGTGCCGTCCCATTTCAGCAACTGACGCTTCGGATCCCACGGGTTACCCTGCGGATCTGCGGAGGCGCGGTTATACAGAATGCGGCGGTTAAGCGGCCATGCCCATGCCCAGCCCAGCGTGTTACCGAGGCCAGACGGATCGGCGTTATCACGACGCGCCATCTGGTTGCCTTCCGGCGTCCAGCTACCGGCGAAAATCCAGCAGCCACAGGAGGTTGTACCGTCATCGCGCAATTGGGCGAACGAGCTAAGTTGTTGGCCTTTCTTGACGATAACCGCACCGGTTGCCGGATCGGTAATATCGGCCAGCGCCTTACCGTTGCTCTCCATCGCTACTTCTTCCGACTTCGGCTCATGCGGAATGGCGTAGTTCCAGGTCATGTTCAGCACCTGATCCGGGTTCGCGCCACCCTGTTCGGCATACATCTTGCGCAAGCGCAGGAAGATACCGGAGAGGATCTCACCGTCAGTCAGCGCAATCCCCGGGGCGTCCGCACCTTTCCAGTGCCACTGCAACCAGCGACCTGAGTTAACGATTGAACCGTTCTCTTCTGCGAAGCAGGTCGATGGCAGACGGAACACTTCGGTCTGGATCTTCGACGAGTCAACTTCGTTCAGCTCACCGTGGTTCTGCCAGAAGTTAGAGGTTTCAGTGTTCAGCGGGTCGATGGTGACGAGGAACTTCAGTTTCGACAGACAACCGATCACTTTGTTTTTGTTCGGGAATGAGGCAACAGGGTTAAAACCCTGGCAGATATAGCCATTGACCTTGCCCTCTTTCATCATCTCGAAGTATTGCAGGACGTCGTAGCCTTTATCCCACTTCGGCAACCAGTCAAAGCCCCAGCTATTTTCCGCCGTCGCTTTATCACCAAAGAAGGCCTTCATCATAGAGACGAAGAATTTCGGGTAGTTGCCCCAGTAGTTTACCTGGCCTTCCAGCAGCGGTTTTGGCGTGTTGGCGGTAAGGTAGGTTTGCAGATCGGTCTGCTTCTCGCTTGGCAGCGTCATGTAACCTGGCAGGCTCTGCGACAGCAGCCCCAGGTCCGTCAGCCCCTGAATATTGGAGTGACCGCGCAGGGCGTTAACGCCGCCGCCTGCCATCCCCATATTGCCGAGCAGCAGCTGGATCATCGCCATCGTACGAATGTTTTGCGCACCAACGGAGTGTTGCGTCCAGCCGAGGGCATACAGGAACGAGGCAGTTTTATCGTGAGCACTGGTTTCTGCGATGTATTCGCAGACTTTCAGGAACGCGTCTTTTGGCGTACCACAGATGTTTTCAACCACATCTGGCGTGTAGCGGGAAACGTGCTGTTTCAGCAAGTTCCACACGCAGCGCGGATGTTGCAGCGTGGTATCGCGTTTGGCGAAGCCGTTTTCGTCCAGTTCGTAAGTCCAGGAGGATTTATCGTACTTGCGTTTTTCCGCGTCATAGCCGGTGAACAGGCCATCTTCAAAGCCGTAATCCTCACGCACGATCAGGCTGGCGTTGGTATAGGCTTCGGTGTATTCGCGGTTGAATTTTTCATTGTTCAGCAGGTACAGCAATACGCCTGACAGGAAAGCAATGTCAGTACCGGAACGAATAGGGGCATAGTAGTCAGCTACCGCCGCCGTACGCGTAAAGCGAGGATCGATCACAATCAGCTTCGCGCCGTTGTGAATTTTGGCTTCCATCGCCCAGCGGAACCCGACCGGGTGAGCTTCAGCGGCGTTACCGCCCATCACCACGACGAGGTTGGCGTTCTTGATGTCGACCCAGTGGTTGGTCATCGCACCGCGACCAAATGTTGGAGCAAGACTTGCTACCGTTGGTCCGTGTCAGACACGCGCCTGGTTGTCGACCGCGAGCATACCCAGCGCGCGGGAGAATTTTTGCGTTAAATAGCCGGTTTCGTTACTCGACGCGGAAGCACACAGCATCCCGGTGGAGAGCCAGCGGTTAACAGTCACGCCTTCGGCGTTTTGCGCAATGTAGTTAGCATCGCGGTCTTCTTTCATCAGTTTGGCGATGCGATCAAACGCCTCTTCCCAACTGATTTGCTGCCATTTATCAGAACCTGGCGCACGGTATTCCGGAAACTTCAGACGGCTTTCGGAGTGGATGAAATCCACCAGGCCAGCGCCTTTCGGACAAAGTGCACCGCGGTTGACCGGGTGATCCGGATCGCCTTCGATATGGAAGATAGATGCTTTGGCGTTTTTTGCTCCGTCACCGAGGCTGTACATCAACAGCCCACAGCCTACGGAACAATAGGTGCAGGTATTACGGGTTTCGCGGGTGCGCAGCAGTTTATACTGCCGGGTTTCCGCGAGTGCTACGCTGGGTGCAAAACCTAGTGCCGCTGCCGTGGTGCCTGCCATACCGCCAGCGCAGATCTTAAAGAACTGCCTTCTGCTGACCTGCATGGATTGCTCCTTGTTTCGACATTGTCACGTCCCATTTACATTCGCTTGCTGCGTGTGCAGGGAGTGGGAGTTATTTTTCTTTGCGGAAGGGGCCGCAAAGGTCCAGAATTGGCTCAATTTCCCTCCATCCAGGAAGGGTTTGTAACAGAATACCATAATGTTGGTGTGTGTGTTCTTATCTGGTTAAGAGAAAGTGAAAAAAACACAGCGAAAAGAAATCGAAAATGTGACAAATATCACAGGTGTTCGTCAAATTGAGTTATGGCGGCGTGATGATTTACAACACCCACGGTTAGATGAGGTCGCGGAAGAAGTTCCCGTTGCGCTGGTCTACAACGGCATTTCGCATGTGGTGATGATGGCGTCGCCCAAAGACCTTGAGTACTTTGCGCTCGGTTTTTCGCTTTCCGAGGGGATTATCGAAAGTCCGCGCGATATCTTCGGCATGGATGTCGTTCCTTCCTGTAATGGTCTTGAAGTACAAATTGAGCTTTCCAGCCGCCGCTTTATGGGGTTGAAGGAGCGCCGCCGGGCGCTGGCGGGACGTACGGGCTGTGGCGTATGCGGCGTGGAGCAACTTAATGACATCGGAAAACCGGTGCAGCCGCTACCGTTCACCCAGACGTTTGATCTCAACAAACTGGATGATGCATTACGTCATCTCAACGATTTTCAGCCAGTGGGGCAACTGACTGGTTGTACTCACGCCGCTGCCTGGATGTTGCCATCTGGCGAACTGGTCGGCGGGCATGAAGACGTGGGTCGCCATGTGGCGCTGGACAAACTGTTAGGCCGCCGGTCACAAGAAGGGGAAAGCTGGCAGCAAGGTGCGGTACTGGTTTCCAGTCGTGCCAGTTATGAAATGGTGCAAAAGTCGGCGATGTGCGGCGTAGAGATTTTGTTTGCGGTGTCTGCCGCGACCACGCTTGCTGTAGAAGTGGCTGAGCGCTGTAATCTGACACTGGTAGGTTTTTGTAAACCGGGTCGGGCAACGGTTTATACCCATCCGCAGCGTTTGAGCAATTAATTAAAATAAGTCCTGCGATATATATTAAATTGCAGGACTTATTCATTTCGTGAATTTTATTATTTTTATTTATAAATAAAACGCGTGTAGTGGCGTTTTCTTTTTTCATTTATTATGTTCACTCTCTTATCTATATATTTATAAGGCAATTAAATGAAAAGGAATTTATTATCTTCCGCTATTATAGTCGCCATCATGGCCCTCGGTCTGACGGGTTGTGATGATAAAAAAGCCGAAACAGAAACGCCCCCGCCTGCCAATAGTCAACCTGCCGCACCAGCTCCTGAAGCTCCCGTTGCAAAAGCAGAAGCTAAACCTGAAACACCTGCGCAACCGGTGGTCGATGAACAAGCGGTTTTCGACGAAAAAATGGATGTCTATATCAAGTGCTATAACAAGTTACAGATCCCTGTACAGCGCAGTCTGGCGCGTTATGTTGACTGGCTGAAAGATTTTAAACAGGGGCCTACCGGTGAAGAGCGTACTGTTTATGGCATCTACGGCATTAGTGAATCCAACCTCGCTGAGTGTGAAAAAGGCGTAAAAAGTGCTGTGGCGTTAACGCCTGCGCTGCAACCAATTGATGGCGTGGCGGTGAGTTATATCGATGCTGCCGTGGCGTTGGGTAATACCATTAACGAAATGGATAAATATTACACCCAGGAAAATTATAAAGACGATGCGTTTGCGAAAGGGAAAACGCTGCACCAGACATTCTTAAAAAATCTGGAAGCCTTTGAACCTGTAGCAGAATCTTATCATGCGGCGATTCAGGAAATTAACGATAAGCGCCAGCTTGCGGAACTGAAAAATATTGAAGAAAGAGAAGGGAAAATATTCCACTACTATTCTCTGGCAGTCATGATTTCAGCGAAACAAATTAATAACCTGATATCGCAAGAGAAGTTTGATGTTGATGCGGCAATGAAGAAAGTGTCTGAATTGGAAACGCTGGTGGCGCAGGCCAAAGAAGCGGATAAAGGCGGCATGAATTTCTCGTTTATTAATTCGGCAGGCCAGTATCAACTCGAGGCTAAAAAATACGTTCGCCGCATCAGAGATAAAGTCCCGTACTCTGAGGTAATGACTCCAACTTACTGATAGTGTTTTATGTTCAGATAATGCCCGATGACCTTGTCATGCAGCTCCACCGATTTTGAGAACGACAGTGACTTCCGTCCCAGCCTTGCCAGATGTTGTCTCAGATTCAGATTATGTCGCTCAATGCGCTGAGTGTAACGCTTGCTGATAACGTGCAGCTTTCCCTTCAGGCGTGATTCATACAGCGGCCAGCCATCCGTCATCCATACCACGACCTCAAAGGCCGACAGCAGGCTCAGAAGACGCTCCAGTGTGGCCAGAGTGCGTTCACCGAAGACGTGCGCCACAACCGTCCTCCGTATCCTGTCATACGCGTAAAACAGCCAGCGCTGACGTGATTTAGCACCGACGTAGCCCCACTGTTCGTCCAT
>NZ_MDGW01000073.1:0-9179 GCF_001712525.1 Shigella sp. FC1661 | reverse complement strand
CCTCCCAAACTGGCGATATCCAGTCTGGTAAACAGCCTCAAAGGCGTATCGGGTAGGTTACTGCGACGAGATCGACCAGATATTGCAGTCAGGTATTACTACAAAGGCGTTTTGTGGAGTCCTGGCTATTTTGCCAATAGCTGCGGAGGTGCGCCAATATCCGTCATCCGCCAATACATTGAACAACAGCAAACACCTGGTTAGGTGGAAAACCGCGCCTTATATCCCCGCCCTGAAGGACGGGGTTTTACGGCGCACCGGATAAATTTGGTTATGCGCCGTCAGCCGTGCTAAAGAATACGGACCAGCACCCAACGGATGCCAGTCCACACAATTAACGTAACTCTGGCCAGTACGCTTTGTTGGCCTCCAGCAACTCATCCAGAATAGCTTTGGCGACCGAGGCGCTCGGTACCGTTTTCGATAACGTAATCGCCTGCCACAGGTGCTGATATGAACGCTGTTCCCAGGCGTCCACGACCAGTTTTTCCACCGCCACTTGCTGACTCATTAACCCTTTCTGAAACTACGGGATATCGCCGACCACCAGTGGTTCTGGTCCGTTGTGCCCGACCAGACACGGGATCTCGACCATCGCTTCATCATCAAAGTTATGGATTGCCCCGTTGTTAGGCACAATCAGCAACATCCGCTCCTGAGTGTTGAAGGCAATTGCCGCCGCCAGATCGACGATGTATGACGCATGTTCGTCAATCTCCAGCTTGGCCGCCGCTGAATTTCCTGCCGCTGTAATGGCGCGGCAAGCATCGAAAACCTGTTTCTCGCGATGTTCCATTCACCTCATTCGCGCGGGTATGTTCAGGGTTGGAATGCTGAACAACATAATCCGGGAAGAGATAATATTTCAGATAGGTGTTCGGCAATGTATCCGGGTCCAGTGCCTGGACATCCCGCGCTTTTGCATAGGTGTCGTTCCAGCTCGCTTCAGTATGTGTATCTTGCTGCGGTGGAACATAACCGTGCTTAGAGACATATTGCCGCAGCTGGGGCATCAGGTCGTTGCCCTGCAAATCTTCAATTGATGTCCACCAGCCAAAGTGGTTCAGGCCGTAGTAGCGCACGCGCATCTGTTTGCGATCTTGCATCCCAACAATTTGCGCCATCCGGCTTTCAATACCGATTGGCATGTCACAGATGTTGAGGATTTTCGCATTCGGGCGCAGACGACGCGTGGCTTCTGCGACAATTGCTGCCGGGTTGGAGTAGTTGAGCATCCAGGCATTTGGTGAATATTTTTCCATATAATCCACCAGTTCCAGGACGCCGCCAATGGAACGCATGCCGTACGCTATTCCGCCGGGTCCGCAAGTTTCCTGACCAACAACGCCGTGGCGCAGCGGGATTTTTTCATCCAGTTCGCGCATCGGGTATTTGCCGACGCGGATGTGCGCCATGACAAAATCAACGTCGCTGAATGCCACTTCAGGATCGGTGGTGTAACTAAACGCAATGTCCGGCGCTTTCTCTTTAAGGATGACTTTACAGGCTTCGGCAATCACTTCCTGCCGCGCACCATCGTTATCATAAAATTTCAGTGCACGAAGCGGGAAACGGTCCTGATTCGCCAGGAGCATCAACACGATACCTGGCGTAAAGGTGCTTCCACCGCCTGCGACAACCACTGAGAATTTGGTCATTATACTGCCTCCGTAATGGCAACATTTTCTGCTGATTGATGAGAATTAATTAAGCTATCGAGCTGTTCACGCAGCTGGGATACATGCAGACCAATGATCACCTGAATGGCATCGCCACTACGGAAGACGCCGTGCGCTCCCAGCTTTTTAAAGACTTCGTCATCCAGCGTTTGTGACATGTCATGCAGTGCAATACGTAAACGCGTCGCGCAATTGTTAATGCTGGAGATATTGCCGACCCCGCCCAGGGCTTGCAGGATACCGGCAGCCTGATCCAGCTCTTTTTTTGGCTCTGCAGCGGTGGTTTGGCCTCGCGAGGCTTTGTATTCGGCTTTTGAGTAGAGTTTCACTTCCGCATCTTCACGTCCCGGCGTGCACATGTTGAATTGCAGAATCAGTGTGCGGAAAACCACGAAGTACAGCAGGGTAAAGCACAACCCAATGGCGATTTGGGTCAGCATCATATCCGCGTGGTTGCTGAACATCGGGATCCAGTTTTGCGGTAAAACCTGGTCAATCAGACCTCCGCCCACGTTGCCCACCACACCAAAGAGATACATCACGGTCGACATTGAGGCCGCCAGCACGGCGTGTACCGCAAACAGCAACGGTGAAATGAACAGGAAGGTAAATTCCAGCGGTTCGGTAATTCCCACCAGCATGGCGGTTAAGGTTGCGGGAATCAGCAAGCCCGCCACTTTTACCCGATTTTCCGGTGCGGCAGTGAAGTACATCGCTAAAGAAATGCCCACGGCACCAAAGATTTTTGAGTTACCGTGCAGGGCAAAACCGCCTTCCGGGAACAACGATTTCAGCGGCTCGGCGCTCAGACTGAACTCTTGCAGATGCTGCGCCCAGTACATCTGAATGCCGCCTTCAACAGCTGCCGGACCAAAGATAAACTGTCCGTAGATGAAGTGGTGTAAACCGGTTGGGATCAGAATACGTTCGAGGAAGGTGTAAACCCACACCCCAAGTGCACCCGCCGAACGCAGGAACGCTTGCAGAGATTCAATCCCCATTTGTACTTTTGGCCAGCCGAGCAACGTCAGCCAGGCACAGGGGATCATCACCAGGAAGGCGATAATCACCACATAAGACGTCCCCTGGAAAATGCCGAGAAAAACCGGCAGTTTTTTATCGAACAGACGGTTATGCAGCGCCGTCACAATGCCGGAAATGATAATTGCGCCGATAATGCTGGTATCGAGGGTTTTAATCCCGGCCATCATTGTCAGACCGCTACCTGCCACCGCGTCCTGAGTGAAATCGACGCCGAAGTAGCTTCCCCAGGTCATTCCCATCGCGTTGATGAAATAGTTCCAGGTCAGGAAACTCACCATCACCGCCAGACAAGCACGCCCCTGCGCTTGCTTAGCAAGGCCAATGGGTAAACCGACAGCAAAAATCAGCGGCATATTACGGAATACCGTCCAACCGCCCTCTTCAATAATGTGTACGATTTGCGCGAATAAACTGTTCGGATCGGTCAGTGATTCCCCGACAAACATCGGGTTTTGCAGCAAGATGGCAAGACCCACCACAATCCCGGCGAAGGGAAACAGCAGCACTGGCGTGAACATCGCGCCGCCAAAGCGTTGAATTTGACTGAGCATTTCCACATCCTCTTTTCTCAATTCTGTAAGTAGGAAGCCTGATTGGTTATGCGGCAGGCCTGGAGCGAGGATAGGAAGATGCGATCGGCAGAACATGACGACCCAATGGGATTCGTGATCGCTTTCATGCTTTTCGTTGGGCGGTAGAGATCTACGTTTTCGCGAAAAAGTAGACATCTGTGAGCACTGGTACACAGCATCGAACACATCTTTAAAAAAAGATGTTTTTTCAATCGATTAAGCAGAACTTGTGGGCGCATTACCCGGGCTTGCAGGCAAAAAAGAGATCTAGAGATGATCTACAAAAGCATTGCGGAGCGGTTAAGAATTCGACTTAATTCCGCGGATTTCACGCTAAACAGCCTTCTTCCCGGTGAAAAAAAGTTGGCGGAAGAATTTGCAGTATCCCGGATGACCATCCGTAAAGCGATTGACCTGCTGGTAGCGTGGGGGCTGGTGGTCCGCCGCCACGGCAGCGGCACTTACCTGGTGCGCAAAGATGTGCTGCATCAAACCGCCAGCCTGACCGGACTGGTGGAGGTGTTAAAACGGCAGGGAAAAACGGTCACCAGCCAGGTGCTGATTTTTGAAATCATGCCTGCGCCTCCGGCCATTGCCAGCCAGTTACGGATTCAAATCAACGAGCAGATCTACTTCTCCCGTCGCGTTCGTTTTGTGGAAGGGAAACCGCTGATGCTGGAAGACAGCTATATGCCGGTTAAACTGTTCCGTAATCTTTCGCTGCAACATCTGGAAGGGTCGAAGTTTGAATATATTGAACAAGAGTGTGGGATTTTGATTGGCGGTAATTATGAAAGCCTGACGCCGGTGCTCGCCGATAGACTGCTGGCGCGGCAAATGAAGGTAGCGGAACACACGCCACTGCTGCGGATCACCTCGTTGTCATATAGCGAGAGCGGGGAGTTTTTGAATTATTCAGTGATGTTCAGAAATGCCAGCGAATACCAGGTGGAGTACCATTTACGGCGACTCCACCCGGAAAAGAGTTAACCGATACTCCAGAAGAGCACCGCCAGTAATTGGGGGGTGATAATTCGCAGAAACATCACTAACGGATAGACAGTGGCGTAAGAGAGCGCCGCCGCACCACTGGTTGGATGAAGATTATTAGCAAACGCCAGCGCCGGAGGATCGGTCATGGAACCTGCCAGCATCCCGCACATGGTCAGGTAATTCATTTTGGCTAACATCCGCGCCAGAATGCCAACAGTAATCAGCGGAACGGCGGTGATCAGGGCACCATAACCAATCCAGCTTAGCCCTTCGCCATTGACCAGGGTATTCACAAAATCCCCACCAGATTTCAGACCAACGACCGAGAGGAACAGCACGATCCCCAGCTCCCGCAGCGCGAGGTTGGCACTTGGCGGCATAAACCAGTACAGCTTGCCGATACTGCCGATACGCCCGAGGATCAACGCCATAATCAGCGGACCGCCCGCCAGCCCCAGTTTCAACGCGGCCGGGAACCCAGGCACAAAGACGGGAATAGAACCTAACAATACGCCAAGCCCGATGCCAATAAACACTGGCAGCATCTGAACCTGTTGCAGTTTTTGCTGCGCATTCCCCAGCACATTGGCAACGGCATCAATTGCGGACGGACGCCCCACCAGATTGAGGATATCGCCGAACTGCAGGCTGATATCGCCACTGGCGACCAGTTCGACCCCGGCACGGTTCAGGCGCGAGATAACAACGTCATAGCGTTCTTTAAAGTGCAGGTCGCGAATACGTTTTCCGAGCACGTTTTCATTGGTGACCACCACACGCTCGACGCGCAAATCAGTGCCTTTCGTGGACAGCGAAGTATCGACCTCCTGACCAATCACCAGTTGCGCATTATGTAAATCCGCTGGCTGCCCCACCAGATGCAGCAAATCGCCCAGTTGGATAATGGTATCTGGCGAAGGAACTTTTAGGGTTTCTTCGCGTTTCAGACGCGAGCAGATAATTTTGTCGCCGTTGAGAATCGGTACATCTTTAATGGCTAAATCATGCAGGTTAGGGTTCTCAACGCGAATATTGATAGTCTTGATCAGCGCGCCGCCATTGGTGCGTGAAGACTCGTGCTGCTGAGCTTCTGTCTCGACATTGACGCGGAAAATAACCCGCAACATCCACATGGTGAACAAAATCCCGCAAATGCCGAATGGATACGCCATCGCGTAACTCATCCCCATCTGATCGACCATTTCCATTGGTGTACCCAGGTCGCGCAAGATCTGCTGCCCTGCCCCCAGCGCTGGCGTATTGGTAACCGCACCGGAGAAAATCCCCATCACTACCGGCAGTGGAATATCAAACAGTTTATGCAGGATGGCGGTAACCAGACCACCGATGATGACGATTAGAACAGCAAACAGGTTGAGGCGTAATCCGGAGACGCGCAATGAGGCAAAGAAGCCCGGCCCTACCTGAATCCCGATGGTATAAACGAACAGGATCAGGCCAAATTCCTGAATAACATGCAGCATATCGCTACTTAATGTCATCCCCGCCTGAGAAACAAAATGGCCGACGATGATCCCACCAAACAGCACGCCGCCAATACCTAATCCTATGCCGCGAAATTTGACGTTGCCGATAAACAAACCGACGACTGCCACCAAAGCCAGAATACTGACCGTTAATGCTATATCACTCATCGTCCATTTCTCTTGAGATAACATTTTAATTGCTACGGATTATGGCTGAATCGGTGAAGCAGATTTGCCTTATAGCGCACATTATCACGGGAAAGAACGTGCCGAAATATCTTAAACAGTCGAAATTTAACGCATTGTTGAAGAAGAAAGACAAAAAAAGCCCCACCAGAATGGCGGGGCAAAGAGAATAGCTAGTTAGCTATTTAACGCGGGACGTTCGCTGATAGCGATACGCTGCGCTGCGATCGGTTCAGGCTCATTACGAATTAAATCAATATGCAGTAAACCGTTTACGAAGGTTGCGCCAGAGACTTCCATATTTTCAGCCAGCGTAAAGCTCAGGCTAAATGGCTGATTCATAAGCCCTTGATGCAGCCATTTTTTCTCTTCTTTTGGCTGCTCCGGCGTGCCTTTTACGCTCAGGCGCGTACCTTCCAGTTGAATCTCTAAATCTTCCTGACGGAAACCTGCCAGCGCAAGGGTAATGCGGTAGTGGTTATCGTCGCTTTTCTCAATGTTGTACGGCGGGAAGCTCTGGCCTTCACCGGCGTTTTGCAGTGCGTTGGCCAGTTTGTCAAAACCGATCCATTGACGCATCAGTGGGGATAAATCGAAGTTACGCATAGTCATTTCTCCTTCTAAGAAGCGAGTAAGTACCTGCAAATCCGAAGATTCGCATATGCTCCCTGACGGCGAGCATGGAGATGTCAGGCCGCGTCAGGCGGCCTTAGGGAATTAGTTGATTTCGATACGGCGCGGTTTTTTCGCTTCCGGAATCACGCGTTCGAGATCGATATACAGCAAACCATTTACCAGGTTAGCCCCACGAACATGAATGTTCTCAGCTAACTGGAATTTGCGTTCAAAGTTGCGTTCAGCGATGCCCTGGTACAGATAGGTGCGCTCTTTTTGTTCGTCGGCGTGAGCACCTTTCACCACCAGCAGATTATCCTGGGCAGTAATTTCCAGTTCGCTCTCAGCAAAACCAGCCACAGCGATAGCAATGCGGTAATGGTTTTCGTCTACCAGTTCAACGTTATACGGAGGGTAGCCGCCATTACTCTGGCTCTGGTTGTTTTCTAAGTGGTTAAACAAACGGTCAAATCCAATAGCAGAACGGTAAAGCGGGGATAAATCAAAGTTACGCATAATCAATAGCTCCTGAAATCAGCGAGAATGTAATACCTTCCACAATGGACAGGTCAGGTAGCCAGAACACCCATCAGGCGCGTCCTCATCGGCTACGATGTAAAAATGGGTCTGGAAATGAACTTTTCAAGCCTTATCAGCGGACTTTTTTTTGCAGTTTATGGTCTATTGCATAGACTGAGGGGGCAGCACGAAACGTTAAAGTGCGATAGCCGCCACAGTGCGACGTAATGATGATGTTATTTTCAGCAAGGGATCGCTATAACTCATCAGGCCAACACCCACGATCAACAGATGAATTTATTATGATAAGAAATGTGTTGTTAGCGTTCATGATATGCAGCGGAATGACATTACTCGGAGGATGCTCCAGCGTGATGTCCCATACCGGAGGGAAAGAAGGAACGTATCCCGGCACCCGCGCCAGCGCAACCATGATTGGCGACGATGAAACCAACTGGGGCACTAAGTCGCTGGCGATTCTCGATATGCCGTTTACCGCTGTGATGGACACGCTTTTACTGCCGTGGGATGTGTTCCGCAAAGACAGCTCGGTGCGCTCACGCGTTGAAAAAAGCGAAGCCAACGCGCAAGCCACCAATGCGGTTATTCCACCGGCCAGAATGCCTGATAACTGATTTAGCGATCAGTTTCGGTGATCCACAGCTGGCCGCCTTCCATCCACGCCAGCCATTGACCATCCGGCGAGAAGACCACGGCGTCCGCAGAAGGTGGATTGGCGTGGTTTTCGGTTAAATACTCAACCTCGCCACTTTGCGCATGGGCACAAGCAATTCGATTATCCAGCACAAAGCCCAACCATTCTCCTGACGGATGCCAGTTAAATGCAGACTGAATATCCGTTTTGTTATGGGTTAACTGGCGCGGCTCGCCGCCCTGTGGCGAGATAAGCCACAGTTGCACAATGCCGTTATCATCACGCATTAAAAACGCGATTTGCGTACCCTGCGGATTACAGCGCACCCAGTGGCGCGGGACGTTGACTAACCCCGGATAAGCCCGATGGTGGGTAAAGGTTAAACGTCGCTGCACGACGCCGCGCGGTGGCGCGGGCAGGGTGGTTTCCGTTCCACTTAACGGCGCATCACCTGCCGCTTTCCAGCCAGCTTCATCTTGCGGTAACTCAACGATAAACAGCTCCGGCACTTTCTCGCCCTTTGGCGAAAGTGTGTCGCCAATAAACGCCAGCGCGTGATTTCCTACCCATCCTTCTTCATAAGCACGATTGATTTCATCGCTGCCAGGCTGCGGCGTGGGCGTGGTTTTACTCACCAGCACGCACCAGTGGCTACCGCTGTATTCACGCGGATGCTGCTTTTGTACGTTGACCGGGCCAAACGGCGCAGCAACACCGACGTTTCGCAAATCCAGCGCCGGATCGAGTTCATGCATTACATGGTCGTTATAGGTAAAGCTCACCCTTTCACCGTTCGGGCTAAAGACATGCACATGGCTGCCGCCGCGCAGCGCTCCTGGCGTATACGGCGCGGTAATATCCATTGCATCGAGATTGCTCACCTTGCCGCCTTCAGCAATGACTCCGCGTCGATGATGGAAATCGTAATACCATGTTTCATCAGGATTTTCCGGGCCATGGATGAAAACATATTTCTCTGACTTCGGATGAACCACGGCAGCCTGACGGCTGCAAATTGAAAACCGCCCCTGTTCGTCCTGTTGTTGCCGCACGCTCCGCAGAATATGTATGCTCTGAGGACCTGTTTTATTAAGGACTCATCCTCTTATGTTGACCCGCAAAAGTATAGTTCCCGTTCTGCTCTCTGTTGGTGCTGAGAAGCTCTCACAACGTGAATGGGACTGGATGAAGATGCTCAAACCCATGGACCCACCACCTGCGATGGTCGCGGCCTCCATCCTGGAGCGCCGTGGCGACACAGCAGCCCTTACCCGGCTACAGGATACCGGGGGTTAATCCGTCCTCATGTTGTCCGCTTTTACTCCCCGATCGCTGAAACGCCTGTTCACAGCCAACCAGTGCTGGACGTCCTTCCTGGATGCGGGCGGTCTGCGCGATATCGGGGTTGAGGCTGTCACAAAAATGCTGG
>NZ_MDGW01000072.1:0-9198 GCF_001712525.1 Shigella sp. FC1661 | reverse complement strand
GGCAACGAGAGATGAGTTCGGGGTCGAGGTAATCCCCCAGAGAAGTCAGTGGGTTACGCAGAGAATCGTAACGGGATACCAGATCAAGAGCCTGTCCAATGTGCATAAAAAAATCCGGAAACAAGTGAGCGTTTCCGGATTCTTACACAGCCACTGGATCGGTCAACTGATCCTTAACTGATCGGCATTACGGCATAACGCCGGTATTTTTATTGGCTCGTTGTTTTTGCCGGATGCGGCGTGAACGCCTTACCCAACCTACAAAATCTTGCAAAATCAATAAATTGCAGGAACGATGTGGGCCTGATAAGCGTAGCGCATCAGGCAACTACGTTTTTATTGCGAAGCCGCATCCGGTTTACGCAATGCCAGTGGATTGAGCTTTATCCCTTCGTAATAACTCACCCATGAAGAATATCTCTCCGGGGAATTCCAGACACGGAAATGCAGACGGGCCATCGTCACCGGATCGCTTAGCAGCACCAGGCGACGATCGCGATTCAGCTTCTCTGGCGTCTCGTTAAGCGCCTGTTCAACGTGGCGGTCACGGGCGATTTCCAGCACCTTACTGGCGCGGTGACGCGCGGTCGCCATTGCGGTTGCCAGAGCGTTAAATGACGGGTTAAACACCGCGTGCATAAAACCATCATCAAGGGAGCGTTGACGATTCATCTCAAGGAAGCGATCGGTATCAACCAGCACCTGCGGCGGTGAATACTCTTCCGGGATCAGGAACAGTTTCCAGCGTTTGGTTCGCAGACCAACGGTGGCACGGCTGGAAATCACCGAAACAAACGGTGACAGGATCAACGAGAAGACAATCGGTGCCAGCCAGAACAGGAAACGCAGATCCAGCCACGCCATCCCAACAGCCCACACTAACCCTAACAGCAGCTGTGAGCCGTGGCGTTTGAACGCTTCACCCCAGGAAGTGGAGTCATCATCACGCTGCGGTGAATTCCACACCACTTCCCAGCCAAGGAACGCGCTGACAACGAAGACCGTATGGAACAGCATGCGTACCGGAGCCAGCAGCACGGAAAAAAGCACTTCCAGTAGCAACGATAATGTAACGCGCCAGAAGCCGCCGTATTCTTTCGTTCCTTTGCACCAGATAAGCAAAATGCTCAATAACTTCGGCAGGAACAACAGCACCATAGTCGAAGCAAAAAGTGCAATCGCCAGCTCAGGACGCCACTGCGGCCACACCGGGAACAACTGCCGTGGTTGCAGGAAGTATTGCGGTTCGGTCAACGCATGTACTACCTGCAATGCAGTAGAGAGCGCGAGGAACATAAACCACAGCGGAGCGGAGAGATAAGACATCACGCCCGTCAGGAACACCGCACGGTGAACCGGGTGCATACCCTTCACCAGGAACAGACGGAAGTTCATCAGGTTACCGTGGCACCAGCGGCGGTCACGTTTTAGCTCATCAAGCAAGTTAGGCGGTAATTCTTCATAAGAACCCGGGAGATCGTAAGCAATCCAGACCCCCCAACCTGCACGGCGCATCAACGCCGCTTCTACAAAGTCATGTGACAGGATTGAACCGGCAAAGGAACCTTCGCCCGGCAGCGGAGCCAGTGCGCAGTGCTCGATAAACGGTTTCACGCGGATAATCGCGTTATGTCCCCAGTAGTGCGACTCGCCAAGTTGCCAGAAGTGCAAACCGGCTGTAAATAGTGGCCCATACACGCGGGTCGCGAACTGCTGACAGCGCGCATACAGCGTATCCATACCGGACGCTTTCGGCGACGACTGAATGATCCCGGCGTTCGGGTTGGCTTCCATCAGGCGCACCAGCCCGCACAAACAATCACCGGTCATTACCGAGTCAGCATCCAGCACCACCATGTAGCTGTACTGGCTGCCCCAGCGACGGCAGAAGTCATCGATATTACCGCTTTTACGCTTCACGCGGCGACGGCGGCGGCGATAGAAAATCTGACCTTCGCCACCGACTTCAGCGATAAGCTCCATCCAGGCTTTTTGCTCTGCGACGCAGATATCCGGGTTATAACTGTCACTAAGAATGTAGACATCAAAGTGTTTGGCATTCCCGGTGGCTTTTACTGATTCCCACGTTGCACGCAGGCCAGCAAAAACACGGTTCACGTCTTCGTTACAGATAGGCATGATCAACGCCGTGCGATGCTCCGGGTTTAATGGTTCATCGCCAACTGTTGACGCAGATATACTGTATTTATCGCGACCAATAAGCAGTTGCAGGAAGCCCATTAACGCCGTCCAGAATCCGGCGGACACCCAACAGAACAGTACCGCAAAGAGGATCAGGATACCGGTTTGCAGCATATAAGGCAGAAGCTGCATAAAGGAAACCCACAAATCCTGACCAACCATATCCATAGGATTAATCAGCGCCCAACCCTGATAAGGAAGAATGGTCTTCATATACCAGGTCGCGACGACAGTTTGCGCGAGCGTCAGGATCAACAGAATGTAACGGCGGATGGTACCGACGGTACGCCACTTTTGCTCGCTCTCCTGCTCTTCTTTGGTCAAACGAGCCAGATAGCGCGGCGTGACATCGCGTCCACGCAGGCGATCCCAGAAACGGCCTACCGGGTTGGTACGCCACGGGTCGGGAAACATCGAGGAGCGTTTTGCTTCTGGCATCGCCTTCAGCTGATCGCGCCCTTCGTCGTCTTTAATTAACTGTCCATCAGCAAGTGAATCTGGCCAGGCTTGTTCCAGACGGGCCTTTACCGAGCCTTGCGGGGAATCATCCTCCCGCGCCCAGGTGCGGTGTTCGGCATCCAGCGCCTGATGTACGGCGCGGATATCACTCTTCGGCAATGCCGCTTTCTCGCTTGCGGCGATGGGCATTGCGTCAATGTACTCAGTTGTCTTATTCATTGGCAGGTAACTGGTAGCTCCAGGTTTCACTCAACGTCTGATCGGCATTCACCAGCGCAGCACGCATTTCAGTGGTTTTCTTGGCATCTTTCACTTTCACACGCATCACCAGACGCCAGCCTTTGGTAACCGGGTTATAGCGCACCGTGCTTTCAACTATCTCACCATTATCACCAATGCTGGTTTGCGCTGTGACCGGGGTATCCTCTGGCAGTTTTTTCATCTCTGCGCCGGTAAAATCGACCACAAAGGCGATAGTACCGTCAGGCTGGCGAATCAGGTTCGACTGCTTCACATCCCCCGTTGAACGACGCGTTTGTTGCACCCATGCGTTATCTGGCGCATGCAGTTTGTCTTCATCACGGCTGAAGGTGATGGTGTATTTAAAGTTCATCTCTTTACCCGGCTCCGGCAGCTGATCCGGCGTCCAGTAAGCGACGATGTTATCGTTGGTTTCATCGTTGGTTGGAATTTCCACCAGCTCAACGCTGCCTTTACCCCACTCCCCTTTCGGAGTCACCCATGCGCTTGGACGAAGA
This sequence comes from Shigella sp. FC1661, assembly GCF_001712525.1. Lineage (NCBI taxonomy): Bacteria > Pseudomonadati > Pseudomonadota > Gammaproteobacteria > Enterobacterales > Enterobacteriaceae > Shigella > Shigella sp. FC1661. The sequence continues at coordinate 5,779 of NZ_MDGW01000072.1, read as the reverse complement.
TCGTAACGATCATCGAGATCTTCAAAGCGGGAGAAATCACGACCGCGCTGCAACAGACCGAAGCCTTGCGGGTTCTCCATCGAGAAGCTGCTAACCGCTAAATGTTTCGGGTTATTCAACGGACGCCAGATCCATTCGCCATTACCGGCATGGATAGAGAGACCGTTAGAGTCGTGCAACTCCGGACGATAGTTATTTGCAGGCGACGGTTGGTTCGGCCCAAACAGGAACATACTGGTTAACGGTGCAACCCCCAGTTTGCCGACTTTATCGCGCAGATAGATTTTCGACTGCACATCCACAACCGTGTCACGCCCTGGCATAACCACGAATTTGTAAGCACCTGTCGCGCGCGGCGAGTCAAGCAATGCATAAATGGTTAAACGTTTATCAGTCGGTTTTGGACGCTCGATCCAGAACTCTTTGAAGCGTGGAAATTCTTCACCCGATGGCAAGGCGGTATCAATTGCCAGGCCGCGGGCAGAAAGGCCATAAACCTGACCTGCACCAATCACGCGGAAATAGCTGGCCCCGAGCATGCTGACGATTTCATCGTTTTTATCTTTGCTGTTGATCGGGTAAAGCACTTTAAAACCGGCAAAACCAAGGTCTTTTACCGTGTCTTTGTCATGCTGAACATCGCCGAAAGTGAAATAATCCGGGCTGTATTTGATTCGTTTGACTGCGGTGGCAGTCACTTCATTTATTTTGACCGGGGTATCGAAGTACATACCCTGATGGTAGAACTCGAGTTTGAATGGGGTCTTCAGATTGTTCCAGTACGCTTTGTCATGATTAAACTGGATCTGCTGATAGTCCGCGTATTTCATATCGCGGAAAACGGAGGGCAAGTTGCTTTTGGGCGCCTCATAGCCTTTCCCGGCTAAGGATTGAGCTTGCTTTGCGACATCATCAATACTGAAAGCCCAGCTTGAAGATGTATACAGGGTTAACATTACTGCAGCACTCAACCAACGCATTTTCATCATTTGTAGTTTATGTTTCATAATTAGTAAGCACTTCCCCCTTTGTGTGCTTATATCGATCCGATCTATTTTAATGGATAACCAGCCATTCCGACAACAGAATCCCGGTATCGTTCAGCACGCTGGCTCATGGATTAAGCACCTGATTGCAACCGTTTTCACTTTCCGTGCTTCTCCTAAAGACAGAAGCATCGACTTCGTGTAGGGTTTGCCAGCAATTTTATTTATCAACCGTCTTACAGACGCTTCCATTCTGGTTAGTGGTAGCGATGATGCTATGCATAAAAACCTTGAAGCCTGCGCCTGGCGCGGTCAGGTCGGTGTCGCTATGGCAACAAGCCTAAAGGCATAACCCGACAGGGATAAGACGAAAAATCCGAGATTAGTTAACCATATATGAATCCAGTACCCGCGCAACGTGAATATTTCCTCGACTCCATCCGCGCCTGGCTGATGTTGTTAGGGATCCCTTTTCATATTTCTTTAATCTATTCGAGCCATACATGGCATGTGAATAGCGCCGAACCGTCATTGTGGCTGACCCTTTTTAATGACTTCATCCACTCGTTCCGCATGCTGGTATTTTTCGTTATATCCGGCTACTTTTCCTACATGCTTTTTTTACGCTATCCCTTGAAAAAATGGTGGAAAGTACGTGTCGAACGTGTAGGTATCCCGATGTTAACAGCCATCCCCTTACTGACATTGCCGCAATTTATTATGCTGCAATACGTCAAAGGGAAAGCGGAAAGTTGGCCTGGGCTGTCATTGTATGACAAATATAATACGTTGGCCTGGGAATTAATATCACACCTGTGGTTTTTACTGGTGTTAGTAGTCATGACGACGCTGTGCGTATGGATATTTAAACGCATCAGAAATAATTTAGAAAATTCTGATAAAACGAATAAAAAATTCTCGATGGTAAAACTATCGGTGATTTTTTTATGCCTCGGCATCGGCTATGCGGTAATAAGAAGAACGATTTTTATTGTGTATCCGCCCATTCTGAGTAATGGCATGTTCAATTTTATTGTCATGCAAACGCTATTTTATTTGCCGTTCTTTATCCTCGGTGCACTGGCTTTCATTTTCCCTCATCTTAAAGCCTTGTTTACCACGCCGTCTCGTGGCTGTACCCTTGCAGCAGCATTGGCATTTGTCGCTTATTTACTCAACCAACGCTATGGCAGTGGCGATGCCTGGATGTACGAAACCGAGTCGGTGATCACCATGGTCCTCGGTCTGTGGATGGTGAATGTGGTCTTCTCCTTTGGCCACCGTTTGCTTAACTTCCAGTCAGCGCGGGTGACTTACTTTGTTAACGCATCGCTATTTATCTATCTGGTTCACCACCCGTTAACGCTGTTTTTCGGCGCATACATTACACCGCACATCACCTCCAACTGGCTTGGTTTTCTCTGTGGCCTGATATTCGTAGTAGGGATTGCGATAATTCTGTATGAAATTCATTTACGCATCCCGTTACTGAAGTTTTTGTTTTCTGGTAAACCGGTTGTTAAGCGTGAGAACGATAAAGCACCAGCCCGTTAAGCCACATTTACAATAACCATTCCACGGGCAATATCGACGCCAGTCTGACCATAACCCGCTTCCAGAAACTGGTGGCGGGTTCTTTTTTGAGAATCATCTCTTTCTTTGCATGACGATCAACCCAGTTGATCCGTCCCCACCTGTCCAGACGGAGCTGCCAGGCCGCATCATACTGGCTCTGTATAAAGCGTTTATCAATTAACTGTGCCAGCGTTTCGCTCTCTATCACGAAGCCCATTTCAGTATTGAGCAATGTCGAACGTGGATCGAAATTGAAAGAGCCGATAAACACCGTTTTACCATCGATGCTAAAGGTTTTAGCATGCAGGCTGGCACCGGAATTACCGGTTATGCCGCGATCGTGTAACGTACTACTTTGTTCACGCGTCGGCTTGAGTTCATATAATTCCACGCCATAGCGGAGCAATTTTTTGCGCCAGCGCGCGTATCCGGCATGGACGACAGCAACATCGTTAGCGGCAAGAGAATTGGTTAGGATCGCAATCTTTACCCCTTTTCTCACCATCCGTAAGAGTTGCGCCACACCTGCGCGTGTCGGTACAAAATAGGAAGAGATAATATCGATGCGTTCACTGGGTGAGCCCATGATATCGAACAGGCGCTGCGGTAACAGTGAATGCCGTTTTGCCTTGCCCTCCCCTTTCGCCGGATCATCACTTAATAAACGTGTTTTCGCCCAGATAAGCGGCAACGTTCCATCAACCAGATGATTTATAAACGGACTGGATTCCATTTGGCGTAAGTAACGATGCGTCATGGCATCGTTATGCCAGGAGGCGGGTAACTCGATGCGATCCGCCATTTCACCTTCCGGGACATCCAGCACCTGCTGTAAGGGTGAAACCGATTTGCAATACCAGTAGCGGGCGAAATCATCGGCAACGTCCTCTACCACGGGTCCTATTGCCATAACATCTAAATCCGAAAAAAGTGGCTCTTCCCCTGCCCCAAAATAGGCATCACCAATATTTCGTCCTCCCACCAAGGTAACCACGCCATCGACAGTGAAACTTTTATTGTGCATACGGCGATTGAGACGGGAAAAGTCAGTGATATAACCAAGCGGACGCAGCAAGCGAAACGAGAAAGGATTAAAAAGCCGGACTTCAATGCGGGGATGTCTGTCAAGCAAGCGTAAAATATCGTCAAGTCCGGGCGTATTGTTGTCGTCCAGCAACAAACGGACGCGAACGCCACGCTTTGCTGCGGCTAACAGGGCGGAAAACAGTAACCGACCCGACATATCGTCCTGCCAGATGTAATACTGAACATCCAGCGTATGCTCTGCCATTTCGGCCAGACGATACCGGGCGGCAAACGCATCCAGACTTTTCTCCAGAGGGAAAAGACCACACTGACCGGGATGTTGCGAACACAGTGGCAGCACCGCGCTCGCCAGCCGGGGCAAATCATTCATCTCCTTGTTGGGTAAGGAGTCTTTCGTAGAGGTGGGCGTTTTCTTCATCATAACAGACAAAGTATACCTGTTCGGGTAAAGCGTGACGGGTAATAAATTCTGAAACGGTTTTTACTGCGATTTCAGCCGCTGCCGCACGAGGGTAACCATAAACCCCAGTACTGATTGCAGGAAATGCCACTGACGTATAGCTGTTTGCCGCCACCAGTCGCAGACTATTGAGATAGGCATCCTGCAAAAGCTGGTCTTCGTTTTGTTCACCACCACGCCAGACTGGCCCGACGGTGTGTACTACGGCTTTAGCGTGAAGATCGCCTGCAAGCGTAATAACGGCATGCCCCGTAGGGCAATCGCCCTGCTGTTGCCTGACTTTTAAACAGGCATCCAGCAGGGCCGGACCCGCTGCGCGATGAATGGCCCCATCGACGCCGCCGCCTCCCATTAATGACGGATTAGCCGCATTCACAATCACATCAACGGCCAGTTTGGTAATATCACCCTGCACAACATGAATACGCGTTTTCATAACGCCTCCTTAACACCTTCTTGTTTCTTAAGTGTACAGCAGGTTTTTTGGTTAAATCGCATTTTTCTACTCAGCAACGTGCGTTGTTCAGAAACTTAGTTATATTCGATGTTCATTACAGCCAGCTTTTTCTGTTTATCAATATACTGCACTTTTACTGAGGCTACTTGCGCGTTTTTGACATTGCCGCTCATTAACGCTTTGCTGGAATAGGTTTTTCCCGGAACAGAACCATTCTGTGGGCAGTTCATTTCTACGGGTGATGACTGGGTGCTGACGTCACATGCCGGTTCCACAATTTGGCCATAAAAATGGATCACGCCCCCTTGCGCGGTGCTTCCTGCGATGGCAATAAAAGGAAAAAACAAACTGCCGAGCATAAGAGAGTTTAAAAAAGGTCTGAACATTTATTCTATTTCCTCAATGATTAGTCATCCTTGAGGGTTGTGTTATCCATACTTTCAGGTTGGCTGATTCGCAGCAGACCATTCTCTCCAGATTCATCTTATGCTCGACATTTCAACAAATTAAGACTTTTCTGAAGAGGGCGGCCATTGTTGTGATAAATGAAGTGCCTGTCCATCAGAAACAGTAACAACTATTTTCACCCGATCTTCCGGGGAAATATTTAAACTCAACTTCGTCAAAGCAATAGGTTGATTAGCAGGCAATGAGAGGGTCTTTTCTTGCTTCGTCTGACTTTGCCCTGAACCGCCTTCGCGCAGGGACAATATTTGTACTCTGCACAGACAAGATTGAGTAAGAGTGACTTCAGGAATAATGGTATACTGAGGTAGCCTGAGTTTAACGGACACTCCTTCCTGAAATAGAATGGCATCAGAAGGAGCTAATAATGAGCAGAAAAAACCAACGTTACTCTAAAGAGTTCAAAGCCGAAGCTGTCAGAACGGTTCTTGAAAATCAACTTTCGATCAGTGAAGGCGCTTCCCGATTATCCCTTCCTGAAGGCACTTTAGGACAATGGGTAATGCTGCCAACTTACTGATTTAGTGTATGATGGTGATTTTAAGGTGCTTGCGTGGCTTCCATTTCCATCAGATGTCCTTCCTGCTCCGCTACTGAAGGCGTGGTGCGTAACGGCAAAAGCACTGCCGGACATCAGCGCTATCTCTGCTCTCATTGCCGTAAAACATGGCAACTACAGTTCACTTACACCGCCTCTCAGCCCGGTACGCACCAGAAATCATTGATATGGCCATGAATGGCGTCGGATGTCGCGCCAGTGCACGCATTATGGGCGTTGGCCTCAACACG
>NZ_MDGW01000071.1:0-9214 GCF_001712525.1 Shigella sp. FC1661 | reverse complement strand
CGCTTCACCGGGACGTATACCGGAGCTGATGCGCGATCTTGCAAGTATGGGACAACTTGTGAAATTACCGACGAGAAGGGGAAGGGCCTTCCCGAGAGTGGTAAAGGAGAGGCCCTGGAAATACCCCACAGCCCCGAAAAAGAGCCAGTCAGTTGCTTAACTGACTGGCATTACCCCTTCCGCACATAAAATTGGTGCATCGAGCGCGATTGAGGCCCTGCATCGCCAGGTCGTCAGCGGTCTGAATGAAGCGCAGCTGATGCGCGATTTCGTCGCCGATGGTGGCTCGCTGATTGGGCTGGTGAAAAAGCATTGTGAGATCTGGGCCGGTGACTAAGTAGGGAATTGCCTTACAGAAGAATATCCCTGACAATGGTGTTTTAACTTACATTTAACAATGTTATGAAACACCCTTTAGAAACCTTGACTACCGCAGCAGGCATTTTGCTGATGGCTTTCCTCTCTTGCCTGCTGCTGCCCGCCCCCGCACTGGGGCTGACGCTGGCACAAAAACTGGTGACCATGTTCCATCTGATGGATCTTAGCCAGCTTTACACTTTATTGTTTTGTCTGTGGTTTTTAGTGCTGGGCGCTATTGAGTATTTTGTTCTGCGCTTTATCTGGCGACGCTGGTTCTCGCTGGCGGATTAAACGTCGATTATCGCCGTACTTCGCGGCATACTTTGCTTATTCTCCTTCGCCTAAAGGAACGTTTATGGATAAGCAATCACTGCACGAAACGGCGAAACGCCTGGCCCTTGAGTTACCCTTTGTCGAGCTTTGCTGGCCTTTTGGCCCGGAGTTCGATGTTTTTAAAATTGGCGGCAAAATTTTTATGCTGTCGTCGGAGCTGCGCGGCGTCCCCTTTATCAATCTGAAGTCCGATCCACAAAAATCCCTGTTAAATCAGCAGATATACCCGAGCATTAAGCCAGGGTATCACATGAATAAAAAGCACTGGATTTCGGTGTATCCCGGCGAGGAAATCTCCGAAGCGTTACTTCGCGATCTGATCAACGATTCGTGGAATCTGGTGGTTGATGGTCTGGCTAAACGCGATCAAAAAAGAGTGCGTCTAGGCTAAAGCGGAAATCTATAGCGCATTTTTCTCGCTTACCATTTCTCGTTGAACCCTGTAATCTGCTGGCACGCAAAATTACTTTCACATGGAGTCTTTATGGATATCATTTCTGTCGCCTTAAAGCGTCATTCCACTAAGGCATTTGATGCCAGTAAAAAACTTACCCCGGAACAGGCCGAGCAGATCAAAACTCTCCTGCAATACAGCCCATCCAGCACCAACTCCCAGCCGTGGCATTTTATTGTTGCCAGCACGGAAGAAGGTAAAGCGCGTGTTGCCAAATCCGCTGCCGGTAATTATATGTTCAACGAACGTAAAATACTTGATGCCTCGCACGTCGTGGTGTTCTGTGCAAAAACCGCGATGGTCGATGCCTGGCTGAAGCTGGTTGTTGACCAGGAAGATGCTGATGGCCGCTTTGCCACGCCGGAAGCGAAAGCCGCGAACGATAAAGGTCGCAAGTTCTTCGCTGATATGCACCGTAAAGATCTGCATGATGATGCAGAGTGGATGGCAAAACAGGTTTATCTCAACGTCGGTAACTTCCTGCTCGGCGTGGCGGCTCTGGGTCTGGACGCGGTACCCATCGAAGGTTTTGACGCCGCCATCCTCGATGCAGAATTTGGTCTGAAAGAGAAAGGCTACACCAGTCTGGTGGTTGTTCCGGTAGGTCATCACAGCGTTGAAGATTTTAACGCTACGCTGCCGAAATCTCGTCTGCCGCAAAACATCACCTTAACCGAAGTGTAATTCTCTCTTGCCGGGCATCTGCCCGGCTATTTCCCCTCAGATTCTCCTGATTTGCATAACCCTGTTTCAGCCGTCATCATAGGCTGCTGTTGTATAAAGGAGACGTTATGCAGGATTTAATATCCCAGGTTGGGGATTTAGCGGGTATTGAGATCGATCACACCACCTCGATGGTGATGATTTTCGGTATTATTTTTCTGACCGCCGTCGTGGTGCATATTATTTTGCATTGGGTGGTACTGCGGACCTTCGAAAAACGTGCCATCGCCAGTTCACGGCTTTGGTTGCAAATCATTACCCAGAATAAACTCTTCCACCGTTTAGCTTTTACCCTGCAGGGGATTATCGTCAATATTCAGGCGGTATTCTGGCTGCAAAAAGGCACCGAAGCGGCAGATATTCTGACTACCTGCGCGCAGTTGTGGATCATGATGTATGCGCTGCTTTCAGTCTTCTCGTTGCTGGATGTTATTTTGAATCTGGCGCAGAAATTCCCGGCGGCATCTCAGTTACCGCTGAAAGGGATATTTCAGGGGATTAAACTGATCGGCGCAATCCTGGTCGGCATTTTGATGATCTCGCTGCTGATTGGTCAGTCGCCAGCGATTCTGATCAGCGGTCTTGGTGCAATGGCTGCCGTGCTGATGTTGGTATTTAAAGATCCGATTCTTGGTCTGGTGGCAGGTATTCAGCTTTCCGCGAACGATATGCTGAAACTGGGCGACTGGCTGGAGATGCCGAAATACGGCGCGGATGGCGCGGTGATCGATATTGGGTTAACCACCGTCAAAGTGCGTAACTGGGACAATACCATTACCACTATTCCCACCTGGTCTCTGGTTTCTGACTCCTTTAAAAACTGGAGCGGGATGTCAGCATCTGGCGGGCGACGTATTAAGCGCAGTATCAGTATTGATGTCACCAGTATTCGTTTTCTTGATGAAGACGAAATGCAACGTCTGAATAAAGCGCACTTGTTAAAACCTTATTTAACCAGCCGCCATCAGGAAATTAATGAGTGGAATCGCCAGCAAGGTTCTACGGAGTCGATATTAAACCTGCGCCGAATGACCAATATTGGAACCTTTCGTGCCTATCTGAACGAATATCTGCGTAACCATCCGCGGATTCGTAAAGATATGACCTTAATGGTACGCCAACTGGCTCCAGGTGATAACGGTTTACCGCTCGAGATCTACGCGTTTACCAACACCGTGGTGTGGCTGGAATATGAAAGCATTCAGGCTGATATATTCGATCACATATTTGCGATTGTCGAAGAGTTTGGTCTGCGACTTCATCAGTCGCCAGCCGGCAATGATATTCGCTCTCTGGCGGGTGCATTTAAGCAGTAATTAAAAAAACCGCTCTCATCGAATGGATGAGAGCGGACATCGTTTTGTCGGATGTAGCGTGAATGCCTTATTTCCGACGCAGCGTTTTAAATGCCACAAACAGGAATACAATCCACACCGGCAGCAGGATCGCTGACAAGCGCATATCATCCATCGTGCACATCAGCAGCAAAATCATGCCGAGGAAGGCAATGCAAAGATAGTTGCCGAACGGATAAAGCAGCGCCTTAAACTGTGTTTCACGTCCCTGACGTCGCATCGCCGCGCGAAAACGCAGATGCGCCAGGCAGATCATAATCCAGTTCAACAGCAGCGTTGCTACCACCAGCGCCATCAGCAGACCAAACGCTTTTTGCGGCAGCAGATAGTTGATTAACACCACCAGCGAAGTGATCGCTCCGGAAAGCATCAGCGAGTTAATCGGCACGCCGCGATGGCTGACGCGAGTCAAAAACTTCGGCGCATTACCCTGCACAGAAAGGCCAAACAGCATGCGGCTGTTAGAGTAAACCCCGCTGTTATACACTGACAGCGATGCTACCAGAATGACGAAGTTCAGCGCAGAAGCTACCTCGTTGCTGTCGAGATTATGGAAAATCATCACAAACGGGCTACTGTTGGATTTCACTTCCACCCACGGATAGAGCGCCAGTAAAACCACCAGTGAACCGATGTAAAACAGCAGGATGCGATACACCACCTGATTTACCGCTTTTGGAATGCTTTTTTCCGGATCGCGCGCTTCAGCGGCAGTAATCCCAATCAGCTCCAGACCGCCGAAGGAGAACATAATTACCGCCAGCGACAAAATCAGCCCATTCCAGCCGGTGGCGAAGAAACCACCGTAGCACCAGAGGTTGTCGATACTGGCTTTCTCGCCGCCGTGACCAGAAAACAGCAGCCACAGGCCAAAGCCGATCATACCGATGATTGCCAGCACTTTAATCAACGCAAACCAGAACTCGGTTTCGCCATATAAGCGCACGTTCACCAGGTTAACGGCGTTGATGATAATAAAGAAGGCGGCAGCCCAAATCCACGTTGGAACATCCGGGAACCAGTACTGCATATAGATGCCCGCAGCGGTCAGCTCTGCCATTCCCACCAGCACGAACATTACCCAGTAGTTCCAGCCAGAGAGGAAGCCCGCAAACGGTCCCCAGTATTTATAGGCAAAGTGGGCAAATGAACCGGATACCGGCTCTTCGACCACCATCTCGCCGAGCTGGCGCATAATCAGGAAAGCGATGATCCCGGCGACGCCGTAGCCCAGCAATACAGCCGGACCCGCCATCTGAATCGCCGGGCCAATGCCAAGAAACAGACCAGTACCAATTGCGCCACCCAGCGCAATCAGTTGAATATGACGGTTATGTAATCCGCGATGAAGCGTCGGCTCTTGATTCGACGCAGTATCTTCCGATACGGTTGACGCGTTTTTCACGCCTTTCCCCTGTGTGTCTTTTTTGTTGAGGGGCACCTTTTAACATTTAGTGCCCATCGTCGCAAGACACAATCCACACGGTTAAACGGGGTATCCTGCTTTTATTTCCGTACCCGATGTCGGTGCAGCCACATCAGCTTATACGCCGCCGGGATAATAAACAGCGACAGCAAAGGCGCGGTGATCATGCCGCCAATCATCGGTGCGGCAATCCGGCTCATCACCTCTGAACCAGCCCCCGTTCCCCACAGAATCGGCAGCAGACCGGCGATAATCACCGCCACCGTCATCGCTTTCGGGCGCACGCGCAGTACCGCGCCGTGATACAACGCCTCATCCAGCTTCTGCTCACTGAATGTTTGCGGATTATTCAACGACGGCTCGGCCTCTATGGCGTGACGTAAATACATCAGCATCACCACGCCAAATTCGGCGGCGCCCCCGGCAAGGGCAATAAAACCGGTGCCCGTTGCCACAGAAAGATGAAAGCCCATCCACCACAGCAACCAGATGCCGCCCACCAGCGCAAACGGTACGCTGCTGATAATCAGCAACGCTTCGCCCACCCGACGGAATGCCAGATACAACAGCACGAAGATGATCATCAGTGTCATCGGCACCATGAGTTTCAGCTTATGGTTGGCGCGCTCCAGTAGCTCGAACTGCCCGGAGAATGCCACGCTGGTGCCCGGTTTTAACTGCACTTTTTCAACTATCGCTTTTTGCAAATCGTGAACCACCGACACCATGTCACGATCGCGGGCATCGATATAAATCCAGCTCGTCGGGCGCGCATTCTCGGTTTTCAGCATCGACGGTCCGGTAGAGACTTTAACGTCGGCCACGTCTGCCAGGGTGATTTGCTGCTTCATCGGCGTCAGGATCGGTAGCTGGCGCAGTGCCTGCGGGCTATCGCGCCAGCTTTGCGGATAACGCAGATTAATGGGATAACGGGCAATCCCTTCCACCGTTTCGCCAACCATCGCCCCGCCCACCGCAGAAGTCACAAACAACTGCACATCCGCCACCGTCATACCGTAACGCGCGGCTTTTTCACGGTTAATCTCAACGTTGATATAGCGCCCACCTTCCAGACGCTCGGCAAGCGCAGAAGCCACGCCTGGCACCGTTCGCGCTACTTCTTCAATTTGCTCAGCCATCGCGTCGATATCCGCCAGCACAGTGCCGGAAACTTTAATGCCGATGGGGCTTTTAATGCCGGTTGAGAGCATATCGATACGGTTACGAATTGGCGGCACCCACAGATTCGCCAGCCCCGGCAGCCGCACGGTGTTATCCAGTCCCTCAATGATTTTGTCCATCGTCATGCCAGGCCGCCACTGATCCTGCGGCTTAAGCTGGATGGTCGTTTCAACCATCTCGAGCGGAGCAGAATCGGTGGCGGTTTCCGCTTTCCCGGTTTTGCCAAATACCCGCGCCACTTCAGGTACGCTCATAATTAGCTTGTCGGTTTTTTGCAGCATACTCGCCGCCTCTGCTGCGGAAATCCCCGGCAGCGTCGATGGCATATACAACAAGTCGCCTTCATTGATCTGCGGTAAAAATTCCCCGCCAACTTTATTGAGCGGCCAGAGAACCGTCAGCACCGAAAGCGCTGCCACCAACAGCGTGGTTTTCGGCCAGTGCAGTACTTTCAGCAATAGAGGATGATAAACACGAATCAAAAAGCGATTGAGCGGGTTACTGCTTTCCGGCGGAATTTTGCCACGGATCCAGTAACCCATCAGGATCGGGATCACTACGATCGCCAGCAGCGCCGCACCCGCCATCGCATACGTTTTGGTGAACGCCAGCGGGCCAAACAGACGCCCTTCTTGCCCTTCCAGGGTGAAGATTGGAATAAACGACAGCGTGATAATCAGCAGACTGATAAACAGCGCCGGCCCCACTTCAACAGATGCATCGGTAATCACCTGCCAGCGCGTTTTATTATCCAGCGTGGCGTCAGGATGCTGGTGCTGCCACTCTTCCAGCCGTTTATGCGCATTCTCGATCATGACGATAGCAGCATCGACCATCGCCCCGACGGCAATCGCAATGCCACCCAACGACATAATATTGGCATTCAGTCCCTGGAAGTGCATGACAATAAAAGCAATACACAACCCCAGCGGCAACGAAATAATCGCCACCAGCGCCGAGCGCACATGCCAGAGAAACAGCGCACAGACTACCGCCACCACAATAAACTCTTCCAGCAACTTGCCGCTGAGGTTGTCGATGGCGCGGTCAATGAGCTGACTGCGATCGTATGTTGTAACTATCTCCACGCCTTCCGGCAGACTACTTTTCAGCGTTTCCAGTTTGTCCTTCACGGCGGCGATCACTTCTCGGGCGTTTTTGCCGGAGCGCAGGATCACCACCCCGCCCGCCACTTCGCCTTCGCCGTTCAGTTCGGCAATGCCCCGGCGCATCTCCGGGCCAACCTGGACCTTCGCAACATCGCGCAGATAAACGGGCACGCCATTTTCACTGGCTTTTAAAACGATGTGATTAAAGTCGTCGAGCGTTTGCAGATAGCCGCTGGCGCGCACCATATATTCCGCTTCCGCCAGTTCGATCGACGAACCGCCCGCTTCCTAGTTTGAAGCATCCAGCGCGCTTTTTACTTCGGCGAGACTGATGCCATACTGCGCCAGGCGCTGGGGATCGATAACCACCTGATACTCTTTCACCACACCGCCCACCGACGCCACTTCCGCAACGTCAGGGATGGTTTTCAGCTCATATTTGAGAAACCAGTCCTGTAATGAGCGTAAATCGGCCAGATCGTGCTTACCGCTGCGATCCACCAGTGCATATTCATAGATCCAGCCAACACCCGTGGCATCTGGCCCCAGCTCGGCGCTGACTCCCGCAGGCAGCTTACCCTGTACCTGGTTGAGGTACTCCAGCACCCGCGAACGCGCCCAGTACGGATCGGTACCATCTTCGAAAATGACATACACATAAGAGTCGCCAAACTGCGAGAAACCACGCACAGTCTTCGCGCCAGGCACCGACAACATGGTGGTGGTTAGCGGATAAGTCACCTGATTTTCAACGATTTGCGGTGCCTGCCCGGGATAGCTGGTTTTAATAATCACCTGCACATCGGAGAGATCCGGCAGCGCATCCACTGGCGTATTAATGATGGTCCAGGTGCCCCAGATGCTAAGAAACAACGCGCCCATCAGCACCAAAAAACGGTTCGCCACCGAGCGACGAATAATCCATTCAATCATTGGTTATTCCCTCAATGCGCATGGGTAGCACTTTCAGAGCGCATCCGCTCCAGTGCGCCAGAAATATTGGCTTCGGAATCAATCAGGAAAAGGCCGCTGGAAACCACCTTTTCACCTTCCGCCAGACCAGAGCGTAATGCGGTGACACCTTGCGATGCCTGGAAAACGGCAACGCGTTTCGGTACAAAGCGCCCGTCGGCATCAATGGTAATCACCCGCTGTTCGCTACCGGTATCAATCAGCCCTTGTGACGGAATGAGCAGCATCGGTTCGCTGGCGGTATTGAGTTGCAACCAGGCGTTCATGCCCGGTTTTAGCGCCTCGTCGGCGTTGTCGACTTCCAGACGCAGCTGCAGCGTGCAGGTCGCGGCATCCACGCCGGGTAGCAGCGTCCATTTGCGGATGGTGAGTGTTTTATCCGGTCGTGCCGGAACGGTGAGCGTAAACTGCGAGGCATCTTTCACCAGCCAGGCGATAGACTCCGGGATCGCAGCAGTGACCCACACCGGGTCCATACCCTGAATTTTCGCTACCACGTTATCTTTGGCGATATTCATTCCCGCGCGCAGATCAAACGCGGTGATCACGCCATCAATGGGCGCTTTGAGCGTAAAGCGAGTCTGGATTTTTTGCGTGGCGATCAGGCGGCGAATATCCGCCTCCGGCATTCCCGCCAGTCGCAGCCGCTCAAGAATGCCTTCAGTCTGGGTCGCCGTACCGCCGGTTTCGCGCAGCAGTAAATACTCACTCTGCGCTTCCACCCAGTCAGGAATGGTCAGGTCGAGAAGCGGTGTGCCCTTTTGTACTTTATCGCCCACGGTAAGCGGATACACCTTGTCGATAAACCCGGCAGCGCGAGCCTGCACAATGGCATACTGATACTCGTTGTAACTGACATTCGCCGGGAAACTCTGGGCAAAAGTCAGCGGTCCGCGCGTGACGGTAGCCGTTTTCACCCCCAGATTCTGCGTCTGAGTCGGGTCAATGCGCACACCAGACGCAGAACTCTCTTCATCGGCATATTTCGGCACCAGATCCATATCCATAAACGGCGATTTACCTGGTTTATCGAACCGCGTATTGGGGTACATCGGGTCGTACCAGAATAAGATTTTACGTTCTGCGGGTAATGCTGCCAACTTACTGATTTAGTGTATGATGGTGATTTTAAGGTGCTTGCGTGGCTTCCATTTCCATCAGATGTCCTTCCTGCTCCGCTACTGAAGGCGTGGTGCGTAACGGCAAAAGCACTGCCGGACATCAGCGCTATCTCTGCTCTCATTGCCGTAAAACATGGCAACTACAGTTCACTTACACCGCCTCTCAGCCCGGTACGCAC
>NZ_MDGW01000070.1:0-9230 GCF_001712525.1 Shigella sp. FC1661 | reverse complement strand
GCTTATAATCTGGTGAGATATCAGATGATTAAAATGGCGGAACATCTGAAAGGTTACTGGCCGAATCAACTGAGTTTCTCAGAATCATGCGGAATGGTGATGAGAATGCTGATGACATTGCAGGGCGCTTCACCGGGACGTATACCGGAGCTGATGCGCGATCTTGCAAGTATGGGACAACTTGTGAAATTACCGACGAGAAGGGGAAGGGCCTTCCGAGAGTGGTAAAGGAGAGGCCCTGGAAATACCCCACAGCCCCGAAAAAGAGCCAGTCAGTTGCTTAACTGACTGGCATTACACCGAAAAGGTGGCGTTTGTGCAGAGGGACTAGTGCCGGGTGCGGCGTAACGCCTGATCCGGCCTACCGATTAATCGTCCAGGAAGCTACGCAACACTTCAGAACGGCTCGGGTGACGCAGTTTGCGCAGCGCCTTCGCTTCGATCTGACGGATACGTTCGCGGGTAACGTCGAACTGTTTACCCACTTCTTCCAGCGTGTGGTCGGTGTTCATATCGATACCGAAACGCATACGCAGAACTTTCGCTTCACGCGCGGTCAGGCCAGCCAGCACGTCGTGCGTTGCCGCACGCAGGCTTTCGGTGGTCGCAGAATCCAGCGGCAGCTCGAGGGTGGTATCCTCGATGAAATCCCCCAGATGCGAATCTTCATCATCACCGATCGGCGTTTCCATGGAGATTGGCTCTTTGGCGATCTTCAGCACTTTGCGGATCTTGTCTTCCGGCATCAGCATACGTTCAGCCAGTTCTTCCGGCGTCGGTTCACGGCCCATCTCTTGCAGCATCTGGCGAGAAATACGGTTGAGTTTGTTGATAGTCTCAATCATATGCACCGGAATACGGATGGTGCGCGCCTGATCCGCGATAGAACGGGTGATCGCCTGACGGATCCACCAGGTTGCGTAGGTGGAGAACTTGTAACCACGGCGGTATTCGAATTTATCAACCGCTTTCATCAGACCGATGTTGCCTTCCTGAATCAGGTCAAGGAACTGCAAGCCACGGTTGGTGTATTTCTTGGCGATAGAAATAACCAGACGTAAGTTCGCTTCAACCATCTCTTTCTTCGCACGGCGGGCTTTCGCTTCACCGATGGACATACGACGGTTGATATCTTTAACCTGCTCGATGGTCAGGCCGGTTTCTTCTTCAATCTGCTGCAGTTTCTGCAGGGCGCGATGCACTTCTTCAGAGACATCGTGCAGTTTTTCCGACCACGGCTTGTTCATCGCAATTGCCGCGTTGAACCAGGTATCGCTGGTTTCGTTGCCGGTAAACAGGGTAATGAAGTTTTTCTTCGGCATTTTGCACTGCTCAACGCAGAGCTTCATGATCAGACGTTCTTGCGTACGAACGCGGTCCATCATGACGCGCATGCTGTTGACCAGGTAGTCAAACTGCTTCGGCACCAGGCGGAACTGTTTGAATACTTCAGACAGTTTCAGGATCTCTTCCTGAGCGGCAGCGTGACTGCGACCTTTCGCTTTGATGGTGTCACGCGTTACAACGTACTGAGCGCGTAGTTCCGCAAATTTTTCGCGAGCCAGTTCCGGGTCGATGCTGTTGTCATCATCGGTGCTGTCGTCATCGCCATCTTCTTCATCTTCGTCATCGTCCAGATCTTCCTGGGAAAGCTCAGAACCGACGTGAGTGGCGGTAGGTGCCAGATCTTCTTCTGCGTTCGGGTCAACAAAGCCGGTGATCAGATCGGACAGACGCGCTTCTTCTGCTTCAACACGATCGTACTGTTCCAGCAGATAGGTGATCGCTTCCGGATATTCAGCAACGGAGCATTGAACCTGGTTGATCCCGTCTTCAATACGCTTAGCGATGTCAATTTCGCCTTCGCGGGTCAACAGTTCAACGGTGCCCATTTCACGCATGTACATGCGTACCGGGTCAGTCGTGCGCCCGATTTCAGATTCCACGCTGGAAAGCACCTGCGCGGCGGCTTCGGCAGCATCTTCGTCCGCGGTGTTTTCAGCCAGCATCAGATCATCGGCATCCGGTGCTTCTTCCATCACCTGAATGCCCATGTCGTTGATCATTTGGATGATGTCTTCGATCTGATCTGAATCGACGATATCTTCCGGCAGATGGTCATTGACCTCGGCATAGGTCAGATAGCCTTGCTCCTTACCACGGGTGACAAGAAGTTTCAGCTGTGACTGCGGGTTTTGCTCCATAAGACGGTATCCACACTTATTTCATGAGGTTGGTGTTGGGCGATTGACCCGATGTCCTTCAGCCGTTAACGCTGAAATCCAACGGTTGTTTACCGCCAACGATAATTACGAGGGCGTACTTATATATTTGCCGCTGCCTCTCAGTGCGGCTGTCGGGGGCTTCCCGATCGCTCTTCGGCACTTAAGCCGTTAAATCACTTTTTCGCCAGCTCCTGGTTTAATGTCCAGAGCTCCAGGCGTTCTTCGTTGCTTAAACCATGCGTGCGCTCACGAGCGATTAACTCTTCCTGGCGCAGTTCAAGCAGCGAATCAAACATATGGTTGAGTGAGTCGGTGAAGGTTTGCTCAGCAATATTCTTATCTGCTATATCGTCCCACATCGACAGTTTTTCAAGGGTGGCAGCATTATTTGTACCACGATAGTGCTCTAAAAGTTGCCCGGTGGTCAGACCTGGCTGGGAGAGACAAGTGTTGACCAGTTCTCTGAATAAGCCAAGTCCAGGGAGCTTATTTTCATCCAGATTCTCAAGCGGCGGGACCAACGTCGCTAATTCTGGATTTTGCACCAGCAACCCTATAAGTATACGCATGGTCGTGCGTTTTAGCTGCGGAACAGGGCGAGAAACGCCGCTCTCTGCCGCTTTTGGCATTAATCGTTCAAGCTGGCTGTCATCAAGTATGCCTAATTTGTTGCCTAATTCCTGACGAAGATATATTCGCAGCGTTTCGCCCGGCACTTGCGATATCAATGGCAGTGCCAGCGTACTCAAACGTGCGCGCCCGTCAGGGGTACTCAGATCAACTTGCGGCATCAGGCTGTTAAACAGAAATGCGGAGAGTGGCATCGCCTGCTCCATCCGCGCTTCAAACGCTTCTTTACCTTCTTTTCGTACCAGCGTGTCAGGGTCTTCGCCATCCGGCAAAAACATAAAGCGTAGCTGACGGCCGTCTGTCATGTAAGGCAGCGCCGTTTCCAGCGCTCGCCATGCGGCATCACGGCCTGCACGGTCGCCGTCATAACAGCAAATGACATTGTTGGTCGCGCGGAACAACAGTTGTATGTGATCGGCGGTGGTTGACGTACCTAACGACGCAACGGCGTAATTAATGCCGTATTGCGCCAGCGCCACCACGTCCATATAGCCTTCGACCACAAGCAGACGATTGGGTTCAGCGTTATCCTGCTGCGCTTCATAAAGACCGTAAAGCTGGCGGCCTTTATGGAAAATGTCTGTTTCCGGCGAGTTCAGGTATTTGGGGGTATCGTCGCCCAGCACGCGCCCGCCAAAACCAATCACCCGACCGCGTTTATCGCGAATGGGGAACATCACCCGCTCGCGGAAACGATCGTAACTGCGTCCCTGATCGTTAGTGACCAACATCCCCGCATCAATCAATGACTGGCGATTTTCTGGATTGCCGCCAAACCGCTTCAGGACGTTGTCCCAGCCGGGGGGCGCAAAACC
This sequence comes from Shigella sp. FC1661, assembly GCF_001712525.1. NCBI lineage: Bacteria > Pseudomonadati > Pseudomonadota > Gammaproteobacteria > Enterobacterales > Enterobacteriaceae > Shigella > Shigella sp. FC1661. Next base: position 5,560 of record NZ_MDGW01000070.1, on the reverse strand, counting down.
AATCGCAAAGCGAGCGATAACCTCGTGGCTTAATCCGCGTTTTTCCAGATACTGGCGCGCAGACGTGGCAACAGGTTGTTGTAAAGATTGTTGGTAAAACGTATTCAGACCGTCCATCAACTGATAAAGCGTTTGCCTCTGATGGCGCTCGATCTGGCTGGGGCCGCTGCCTGCTTCAAATGGCACTTCAAGATTGTGCATTGCTGCCAGCTCTTCGACCGTTTCGACGAACTCAAGCTTGTCGTAGTTCATCAGGAAGTCGATCGCGTTGCCGTGCGCGCCACATCCAAAGCAGTGGTAAAACTGTTTCTCACCGTTAACGGTGAATGACGGGGTTTTCTCGTTGTGGAATGGACAACACGCGTGGAAATTCTTGCCCTGCTTTTTCAGCTTCACACGGGTATCGATCAGATCGACGATGTCAGTGCGTGCCAGCAGATCATTAATGAATACGCGTGGGATTCGTCCAGCCATAGGCCCCGATTTTTAGCAATTCATAAACGAAAATAAGCCGCGCATTCCTTTCGGAAGCACGGCCTTACAACTACAACTCGGTCTGATCGGAGAGCAACGCTCTCGGGGAATTAGTACAGACGAGTGCGGCGTGCGTTTTCGCGAGCCAGTTTCTTCGCGTGACGTTTCACTGCAGAAGCTTTAGCGCGCTTACGTTCGGTAGTCGGTTTTTCATAGAACTCACGACGACGAACTTCCGCCAGAACACCTGCTTTTTCGCAGGAACGCTTGAAGCGACGCAGAGCTACGTCGAACGGCTCGTTTTCACGTACTTTAATTACCGGCATGTGCCTCTCACCTTTGATTAATTCGGTTTGCCGCTGGCATCAACGCCAGCTTATTTCAAAATGGTGCGGAATTTTACTGCAATTGCTGCTGCTTTGTAAAGCACCGCGGCCTTTTTGAAAGGGACTTTTATAAGGGTGAGGAGTATACACGAGGCTTTCTCCAGGGGCGAACAAAGTTTTACATCAACCCGCATTGGTCCTACACTGCGCGGTAATAAAGCGAGGTAAAACAAGTCATGCGTGTACTGGGTATTGAAACTTCCTGCGATGAAACCGGCATCGCCATTTACGACGATGAAAAAGGTTTGTTAGCCAACCAATTGTGTAGTCAGGTGAAATTGCACGCTGACTACGGCGGCGTCGTGCCTGAACTGGCCTCCCGCGATCACGTGCGCAAAACCGTACCGTTGATCCAGGCGGCGCTAAAGGAGTCTGGCTTAACGGCAAAAGACATTGATGCTGTGGCCTATACCGCAGGCCCTGGATTAGTCGGCGCACTGCTGGTTGGCGCAACCGTGGGGCGTTCTCTGGCGTTTGCCTGGAACGTTCCGGCAATCCCGGTACACCATATGGAAGGGCATCTGTTAGCGCCGATGCTGGAAGATAACCCGCCGGAATTTCCGTTTGTCGCGCTGCTGGTGTCCGGCGGTCATACGCAGTTAATCAGCGTGACTGGCATTGGTCAGTACGAGCTGCTCGGCGAGTCTATCGATGATGCCGCCGGTGAAGCGTTTGATAAAACCGCGAAGCTGCTGGGGCTGGATTATCCTGGCGGACCGTTACTGTCGAAAATGGCGGCTCAGGGTACTGCCGGGCGCTTTGTTTTCCCGCGTCCGATGACCGACCGTCCGGGGCTGGATTTCAGCTTTTCTGGTCTGAAAACCTTTGCGGCGAACACGATTCGTGACAACGGCACCGACGACCAGACGCGTGCTGATATCGCCCGCGCCTTTGAAGATGCGGTGGTCGATACGTTGATGATTAAGTGTAAGCGAGCGTTGGATCAGACGGGCTTTAAGCGACTGGTCATGGCGGGCGGCGTGAGTGCTAACCGCACGTTACGGGCGAAGCTGGCGGAAATGATGAAAAAACGCCGCGGCGAAGTGTTCTACGCGCGTCCGGAGTTTTGTACTGATAACGGCGCGATGATCGCCTATGCCGGAATGGTGCGGTTTAAAGCAGGCGCGACGGCGGATCTCGGCGTTAGCGTGCGTCCGCGCTGGCCGCTGGCGGAGTTACCGGCTGCGTAAAACTATTGGGTGCCGGAGAGCAATTTCCGGCACGTCCTCACCTAAAGCAACACCACGGGCATCCACAGTAAGCCGGTAATCACCAGCAACACGAGGAATATCAGCCCAAAAATCGCCCCCAGTCGCCAGTAATCCGCCGTTGGCAGATAACCACTACCGTAGTAAATCGGACTGGGTCCGGTGGCGTATGGTGTAAGAATGCTCCCCAGACCAATTGCCGCGCCAACCATCAGGCAGAACACCGGCAGCGGGATTTCCGGCATCGCCAGCGCAGCGGCAATCATCATCGGTGCGAGGGCGGAGGTATACGCCGTGGCGCTGGCGAAAAAGTAGCGCAGCAGATAAAACACCACAATCAACGCCACCATCACCATCGTTGGCGAATAACCGCTTAAGCTGCCTGCTAACAGTTTGCCAAACCAGCTAATAAAACCAGTGTTGTTGAGTCCGGTAGCGAGGGTGATAAGCGAGGCCAGCCAGAAGAAAACGTTCCACGCCGCTTTATTACTGACAATGTCGTCCCAACTGATAATGCGCAGAAGCAGCATCAGTGCCACCACGCTGTAACCGACCATCGCGGCATCGATATAATCACCGCCGAAAATCCACAGCACCAGCGCGCCTACCATCAGCCCCAGCATCCGTTTTTCACGCGAACAGAGCGGGCCCATTGCCTGCAGTTCCGTCTCTGCCCAGCGCGGCACCTGATCGCCAGACTTCAGTACCGGCGGGTACAGCACATAAGCCAGCCAGGGAACCAGCAGCACCAGCAAAATACTGAGCGGCAACATCCCGAGGAACCAGTCGCCCCAACTCAGCGTGGCGTGAGATGCGCTTTTCATCAGTCCAATTAACAGCAAGTTTGGTGCCATCGCCGTCAAGAAAATGGCGCTGGTCACGCAGTCGGCAACAATCCCCATCCACATGATGTACGAGCCAATGCTGCGCGAACTGCTGTCGTTTGGTTGTGATTGATAGAGCGGTGGCAGGTTACGGATGATGGGATAGATAATCCCCGCACCACGCGCCGAGTTGGACGGTGTTACAGGTGCGAGGATCAGCTCGGAGAACATCACCGCATAGCCGAGAAACAGCGTGCGATGTCCCATCTTTTTCACCAGAATCAGCGCAATGCGGCGTCCAAGCCCGGTTTTTTCATAGCCTGTGCCAAACATAAAGGCGGCGAAAATGAGCCAGATAACCGAATTAGAAAAACCAGAAACTGCCCAGGAGAGGGATTTGGCGGTGAACTTAAAGCCTGGCTGGGCGAGCTGTTCGGGGCTGAACAGCAGCCAGGGAGAGAGTATGGCGATGATGGAGATACCCACCATCGCCACCACGGCACCCGGCACGGGTTCGAGGATCAGTCCAACGATCACGCCAGTAAAAACGGCAAAGTAGAGCCAGGTATGACTCTCCAGCCCTGCGGGAACCGGAATTAGAGCAATAATGGCGATGACCGCCAGCGGCGCAAGGTATCGCCACCATTCAGTGGAAGGTTTCATCGTGTTATGCCTGCGAAAAAGGAGAGGGGACGAGCCTCTCCGGGAGGGTTATTTGATGTAATGGACGTGCTCGCAGATCTCTTCCACGATGGGATCGCGGCGTTCGGCGAACAGCTTTTTGTTTTCGGCTATCAGATTGTTGCCGTGGGTATCAATAGAGACAATCAGCGGGCCGAACTCTTTGACCCGGCAGACCCACAGCGACTCCGGCATTCCGAGCTCTGTCCAGTGCACTTCTTCAATCTCTTCCACCTGGGTTGCCGCCAGCACCGCGCAGCCTGCCGGGAAAATCACATGTAGCGCCTTGAATTTCTGGCAGCCTTCTTCGGTCAGCGGCCCCATTCCGCCTCACGCCGGTCTGCTCGATAAATTCACGTTCAAAACTTTCCATACGCATACTGGTTGTCGGGCCAACGGAAACCATCTCCCATTTATCGCCGTTTTTGCGCACGATGGGGCCAGCGTGGAAAATCGCTTTGCCGTTGAGATCGTAAGGGAGCGGACGTTTCAGTTCGATCAAGCGGCGGTGACAAACGTCACGGCAGGTCACCAGCGTACCGGTCAGGTAGATCACATCGCCGACGCGAATATCTTGCAGATCTTCAGCTTTGATCGGGGTTGTCAGGATCTTTTTCATAACGCGCTCCGGGTGTGAGACAGATTTTCAAAGGTGAGATCGGCATGAACCAGCAGTGTGCCGCGACGATGCGCCCAGCAGCCGGTAGAGACAGCAACGCCGATGGTTGACGGATGGCGGGCGGCAGATTCGATATGTACGCCCATCACTGAACTGTTGCCAGTCAGCCCTTGTGGACCAATCCCCAGACGGTTGAGTCCTTCTTCCTGGCGTAGCTCCAGTTCTGCCGCTTTTGGATTGGGATGGCGGCTGCCAATCGGGCGCAAAATGGCTTTACGCGAGAGTACGGCGGCGGTTTCCACCGAGGTGGCGATGCCCACGCCCACCAGTACCGGTGGACAGGCGTTTACGGCGAGGGTGGAGATATTTTCGAAGACGAATTTCACCACGCCTTCGTAGCCTTCTGACGGCATTAACACTTTCGAGCGGCCAGGTAGCGTGCAGCCGCCACCTGCCATGTAAACTTCGATTTCCGCATCGTCATTGTCGGGGATGATGTCCCAGGTGACCCACGGTACGCCGCTACCGGTATTTTTGCCGGTGTTTACTTCGTCAAAAATTTCTACCGCATTGTGACGTAGTGGCGCTTTGACGGTTGCCTCTTCCACGGCTTGTTTGAGTATGCTTTGCAGCTCGCCAAGCAGTGGGAAGCGGGAACCGACTTTAACGAAGAACATAATCTCCCCGGTGTCCTGACAGGCAGGACGATTCAGGTCAATCGCTTTTTGCATGTTGTCGAACATCGTATGGTAGATAATTTTCCCCATCGACGACGTTTCGGCATCCTTTAGCTGTTTTAGTTTATCCACCACGTCATCAGGCATTCGGGTAGAAATCATGGCGGTAAAGTTAGCGACAATCTCTGTCAACTTATTCACTGCCTGTTGCTTATTACTTTCGCTCATCATGGCAACTCCAGTTTTTGTATTTGTCTGGAAAAATTCACCGCCACAAACTACCACTAAAAATGTGGTTTTATATTTTTTGCCACCGTGAATATGTAATTAACAGTTCGTGAATCAACGCGAAAATAAGAATGAATATTGCGCCAGAGCAGGGAATGGCAATGTTTTGCGAAATACACTGCGCTTATCACAACTGCGGATAATTAACGATGCTGAATAGCTGGCCTTTAGCCAAAGACTTGCAGGTACGGTAATGCTGCCAACTTACTGATTTAGTGTATGATGGTGATTTTAAGGTGCTTGCGTGGCTTCCATTTCCATCAGATGTCCTTCCTGCTCCGCTACTGAAGGCGTGGTGCGTAACGGCAAAAGCACTGCCGGACATCAGCGCTATCTCTGCTCTCATTGCCGTAAAACATGGCAACTACAGTTCACTTACACCGCCTCTCAGCCCGGTACGCAC
>NZ_MDGW01000069.1:0-9363 GCF_001712525.1 Shigella sp. FC1661 | reverse complement strand
AGGCAGTTCGCCGTGACCGAGCCAAATCAGGTGTGGTGCGGTGATGTGACCTGTATCTGGACGGGTAAGCGCTGGGCGTACCTCGCCGTTGTTCTCGACCTGTTCGCAAGAAAACCAGTGGGCTGGGCCATGTCGTTCTCGCCGGACAGCAGGCTCACCATGAAAGCGCTGGAAATGGCATGGGAAACCCGTGGTAAGCCCGGCGGGGTGATGTTCCACAGCGATCAGGGCAGTCATTATACGAGCAGGCAGTTCCGGCAGTTATTGTGGCGATACCAGATCAGACAGAGTATGAGCCGGCGCGGAAACTGCTGGGATAACAGCCCAATGGAACGCTTCTTCAGGAGTCTGAAGAACGAATGGATGCCGGTGGTGGGTTACGTAAGCTTCAGCGAGGCAGCTCACGCCATAACGGACTATATCGTTGGATATTACAGCGCACTAAGACCGCACGAATATAACGGTGGGTTACCCCCAAACGAATCGGAAAATCGATACTGGAAAAACTCTAACTCGGTGGCCAGTTTTTGTTGACCACTTCAATCCCATAATCGGATCGTTAATAGCATCCCAGATCCTCGCCACCAGAAACAAAGTACCGACCAAACCCACAGACAGCCCAACGACATCGGTGTAGTAATACATGAGGTACATATACACAATGCCGATCGCAAAATCCTTCCCGAACGCTCCAAATCCATAACTGAGTTTTGTAGTCATTGAAATGCTCATAGGGTATCGGGTCGCTGTTACCAACGCCCGCCTTCTGTTATTGGTATCGTCAGAGGTGTGCGCCGGAATAAATCCCCCGGCGCAGTAGCGTTTAGTCGCGTTTTAACGGTGCAACCAGCCTGGCAGCCAGTCGCCGTGGGCGGCAATCAGGTCGTCAACAAGAGCATATATTTCGTCAATGCCCAGCACGGCGGCAGTATGCGGGTCCATCATCGCGGCGTGGTAAACACGGTCGCGATTTTCCGTAAGAATAGCTTCGGTCAGCAGCGTCTGTACGTTGATGTTGGTTTGCATCAGGGCGGCCAGATGCGAAGGTAGCGTACCGACTTTGGTCGGCTGAATGCCATTAGCATCAACCAGACAGGCTACTTCCACGCAACATCCTTGTGGCAGGTTATCAATCAAACCATCGTTACGGACGTTGCCGTAAATCACACTCGGCTCGCCAGTCCAGATAGCGTTCATGATTGTGCTGGCATATTCCCGTGACGGTTTAATATCAATCCGGGAGGCGTTTTTATACTCCTCCAGCTCTTTATGCCAGTTCGCCAGCTGCTCGACGCAGCGTTTCGGGTACTCATCCAGCGGTACTTTATAACGCTCAATCAAATCCTCACGACCTGGCTTAATAAACCACGGCGTATATTCGGCAAAATGTTCTGACGATTCCGTGACGAAGTAGCCCAGCTTTTTGAACATTTCGTAGCGCACAATATTCTGGCAGCGAGTATTACCATGAATATGTGGCTTCGGTGCCTGCCCTGCTTCATAAGCCGCCAGCAGTTCCGGGTAGAGATTCACGTAACTGCCGTCGGCGGTTTTACGCTCCAGTTCCAGGTAAAACGCCATATGGTTGATACCAGCGCAACGGTAACGCAGCGTGGACGGATCGATATTGAGGTCACGCGCCAGCTCTTCCGCCGTTCCCTGCACCGAATGGCACAGCCCTACCTGTTTGATATGCGGATAGCGGGCATACATCGCCCAGGTATTCATCGCCATTGGGTTAACGTAGTTGAGCAATGTGGCATCGGGGCAGACTTCCGTCATGTCCTCGCAAATTTGCCACAGATGCGGAATGGTACGTAGCGCGCGCATAATACCGCCCGGCCCCAACGTATCGGCAATGGTTTGTTCCAGACCATGCCGCTTACAGACCTCGAAATCAGTCACCGTGCAAGGTTCATAACCGCCAATCTGAAATGCCACCACGACAAAATCGGCATCCTGTAAGGCTTCTTTCTGTTGGGTGTGGCAGGTGATTTTGCCGCTGGCCCCTGCTGAATCCATCAGCTTACGCACCACAATATGCGACTCTTCCAGGCGGGTGGGATCAATGTCCATCAGGGCAATATGCGCCGTTTTCAGCGCCTCTCGATGGAACACATCACCAAGAATATTTTTAACGAAAATCGTCGAACCAGCGCCGATAAATGTAATTTTGGGTGCAGTCATCATGCAGATCTCCTGGCTTGCTTGAATAACTTCATCATGGCAGGCGAATCTGCAGAAAACCTCCGGCTTCCAGGTTGAGCATTCCCATAAACTCAGATCCTGCGTGAAGCAGCAGTAAATCTGAGTTTATGGTAATAAGTTACCTGAAAAGCAGAGTTTTCGGCCTCATGATGCTCGGACGCTCCCCTCGCCTCTCTGGGAAGAGGGTGAAAACCGAGCTCCCACTCGCAGTCATCCTCCCTCACTCCTGCCATAATTCTGATATTCCAGGAAAGAGAGCCATCCATGAATACAGATACGTTTATGTGCAGCAGCGACGAAAAACAGACCCGCAGCCCGCTGTCGCTGTATTCGGAATACCAGCGGATGGAGATTGAGTTTCGCGCACCGCATATCATGCCCACTAGCCACTGGCATGGTCAGGTCGAAGTGAATGTGCCTTTCGATGGCGATGTGGAATACCTGATCAACAATGAAAAAGTGAATATCAATCAGGGTCATATCACGCTGTTCTGGGCCTGTACACCGCACCAACTAACAGATACCGGAACCTGTCAGAGCATGGCGATTTTTAATCTGCCGATGCATCTGTTTCTCTCCTGGCCGCTGGATAAAGACCTGATTAACCACGTCACTCACGGCATGATGATCAAATCACTGGCCACACAGCAACTTAGCCCGTTTGAAGTGCGCCGCTGGCAGCAGGAATTAAACAGTCCGAACGAGCAAATTCGCCAGCTCGCCATTGATGAAATTGGCCTGATGCTCAAGCGATTTAGCCTCTCTGGCTGGGAACCGATTCTGGTCAATAAAACCTCGCGCACACACAAAAACAGCGTCTCGCGCCATGCGCAATTTTATGTTAGCCAGATGCTGGGCTTTATTGCCGAAAACTATGATCAGGCGCTGACCATCAACGATGTGGCTGAGCACGTCAAACTTAACGCCAACTATGCAATGGGGATATTCCAGCGGGTCATGCAATTGACGATGAAACAGTACATTACCGCGATGCGCATCAACCACGTTCGCGCGTTACTGAGCGATACCGATAAAAGTATTCTCGATATTGCCCTGACGGCAGGCTTTCGTTCAAGTAGTCGTTTTTACAGCACGTTCGGCAAATATGTCGGCATGTCGCCGCAACAATACCGCAAACTTAGCCAACAGCGCCGCCAGACGTTTCCCGGCTAAAGACGATATCAGTATCAGCCAAAAAAATAGTTTAGCCGTCGATAACAAGCAGTGAAAATAATTTAAAATAATCACATAACGCATTGTTTATAAAAATAAATATTTCAAAAATGTTTGTTTTTCACGCGCTTTACAGCCCGAAAAGGCCGGAAGATACTTGCCCGCAACGAAGATTCCTTCATAACCGGGTAAGCAATGATGAAAGTATTAATTGTTGAAAGCGAGTTTCTCCATCAAGACACCTGGGTCGGTAACGCCGTTGAGCGTCTGGCAGATGCTTTAAGCCAGCAAAATGTTACCGTGATTAAATCCACCTCCTTTGATGATGGTTTTGCCATTCTCTCTTCAAACGAAGCCATTGACTGCCTGATGTTCAGCTATCAAATGGAACATCCGGACGAACATCAAAACGTCAGACAATTGATCGGTAAGCTTCATGAGCGCCAACAAAACGTGCCGGTCTTCCTGTTGGGCGATCGGGAAAAAGCCCTCGCCGCAATGGATCGCGACCTGCTGGAGCTTGTCGATGAATTCGCCTGGATTCTGGAAGATACCACCGACTTTATCGCCGGACGCGCCGTTGCCGCTATGACCCGCTACCGCCAGCAGCTGTTGCCGCCACTGTTCAGCGCGCTGATGAAATATAGCGACATCCATGAATATTCCTGGGCAGCGCCAGGCCACCAGGGCGGCGTTGGTTTTACCAAAACACCCGCCGGACGTTTCTACCATGACTACTATGGAGAAAATCTGTTCCGCACCGATATGGGCATCGAACGAACTTCCCTCGGTTCTTTGCTTGACCATACTGGCGCATTTGGCGAAAGCGAAAAATATGCCGCACGCGTATTTGGTGCCGATCGCTCCTGGTCGGTAGTCGTCGGTACTTCCGGCTCTAACCGCACCATCATGCAGGCTTGCATGACCGATAACGATGTCGTGGTCGTTGACCGTAACTGCCATAAATCCATCGAACAAGGCTTGATGCTGACAGGCGCGAAACCGGTCTACATGGTGCCAAGCCGCAACCGCTACGGCATTATCGGGCCAATCTATCCGCAGGAAATGCAACCTGAAACCTTGCAGAAGAAAATCAGTGAAAGCCCGCTGACTAAAGACAAAGCCGGGCAAAAACCGTCTTACTGCGTGGTGACCAACTGCACCTATGACGGCGTGTGTTATAACGCTAAAGAAGCGCAGGATCTGCTGGAAAAAACCTCCGATCGTCTGCACTTTGACGAAGCCTGGTACGGCTATGCACGTTTCAACCCGATCTATGCCGATCACTATGCCATGCGCGGCGAACCTAGCGATCACAACGGTCCTACCGTTTTCGCCACCCACTCCACCCACAAACTGCTGAATGCGCTTTCACAGGCTTCTTATATTCATGTACGTGAAGGTCGTGGGGCGATTAACTTCTCCCGCTTCAACCAGGCCTACATGATGCATGCCACCACCTCCCCGCTGTATGCCATCTGCGCATCCAACGACGTGGCGGTGTCGATGATGGACGGCAACAGCGGCCTGTCACTGACGCAGGAAGTGATCGACGAAGCGGTTGATTTCCGTCAGGCGATGGCGCGGCTGTATAAAGAGTTCACCGCTGACGGTAGCTGGTTCTTCAAACCGTGGAACAAAGAAGTCGTCACCGACCCACAAACCGGCAAAACCTATGACTTTGCTGACGCACCAACCAAACTGCTGACCACCGTTCAGGACTACTGGGTAATGCATCCGGGCGAAAGCTGGCACGGCTTCAAAGATATTCCGGATAACTGGAGTATGCTCGACCCGATTAAAGTCAGCATCCTTGCTCCGGGAATGGGTGAAGATGGTGAACTGGAAGAAACCGGTGTTCCGGCGGCGCTGGTCACTGCCTGGCTTGGTCGCCACGGCATTGTGCCTACCCGCACCACTGACTTCCAAATTATGTTCCTGTTCTCTATGGGCGTAACCCGTGGGAAATGGGGGACTCTGGTTAACACCCTTTGCTCCTTCAAACGCCACTATGACGCCAACACACCGCTGGCGCAGGTGATGCCGGAACTTGTTGAACAATATCCTGACACTTACGCGAACATGGGGATTCACGATCTGGGTGACACCATGTTTGCCTGGCTGAAAGAAAACAACCCTGGCGCACGGTTGAACGAAGCCTATTCCGGCCTGCCGGTGGCGGAAATCACCCCGCGTGAAGCGTACAACGCGATTGTCGACAACAATGTCGAATTGGTATCCATTGAAAATCTGCCAGGACGCATCGCGGCAAACTCAGTTATCCCATATCCGCCAGGAATCCCGATGCTGCTGTCTGGTGAAAACTTCGGCGATAAAAACAGTCCGCAAGTAAGTTATTTACGCTCGCTGCAATCCTGGGACCACCATTTCCCTGGATTTGAACACGAAACTGAAGGGACTGAAATTATTGACGGTATTTACCACGTTATGTGTGTGAAAGCGTAACCACTATTCCGCTGAAGGCGTAATTGTTTAAATAACATTACGCCGCCTGGCCTTAGGCCTTTTGAGTATGGCAACGTTTTCATAAAAATTGCTGCAAACAAAAATGTCATACTTTTTGCGCGGCCCCACCCCGCGCTTTTTTTTGCCTGTTATTTACCCTGTAAAAAAATATGTACATGAGAAATTACTATAAAAATTTGTAATATTAGTAAAACTCGTTATTTTTATGTATGTTTATATTCGTCATACAATTATATAACCATTTCCCGGTATCGCTTTGCTTTAGCGAGAACTGGTCTTTTATTCGCACTCAGGAGTACATGTATGAGGATTTGCAGCGACCAACCTTGTATTGTTTTATTGACTGAAAAAGATGTCTGGATAAGGGTGAATGGGAAAGAACCTATTAGCCTTAAAGCTAACCATATGGCGTTATTAAATTGTGAAAATAATATTATCGACGTCTCCTCTCTTAACAACACTTTGGTTGCTCATATTAGTCACGACATCATCAAAGATTACCTCCGGTTTCTGAATAAAGATCTCTCGCAAATACCAGTATGGCAACGTAGCGCTACGCCCATACTCACCCTGCCATGCCTGACGCCAGACGTCTTTCGCGTTGCCGCGCAACACAGCATGATGCCCGCAGAAACTGAGTCAGAAAAGGAACGAACACGCGCATTATTATTCACGGTGCTATCCCGTTTTCTCGACAGTAAAAAATTCCTTTCATTAATGATGTATATGTTACGTAATTGTGTAAGTGACAGCGTTTATCAAATTATTGAAAGCGATATTCACAAAGACTGGAATCTTAGTATGGTAGCCAGTTGTTTATGTCTTAGCCCAAGTCTGTTAAAGAAAAAGCTGAAAAGCGAAAACACCAGTTATAGCCAAATAATCACCACCTGCCGCATGCGTTATGCCGTAAATGAATTAATGATGGACGGTAAAAATATCTCTCAGGTATCACAGTCCTGCGGCTACAACAGTACGTCGTACTTTATTTCTGTCTTTAAAGACTTCTACGGTATGACGCCGCTGCATTATGTTAGTCAGCACAGAGAACGCACTGTCGCCTGATTTTTAACCTTAACGAAGAGCTATATTAATAACGGCATCAGCGATAACCCGGTCGATAATAATTCAACTATCGAATGCAGGCGTATGATATGACGTAATTTATTGTCACGAAGCTCGCCTTCGCAGGAGTTTAATTATGTCTTCGGATGCTGATGCTCACAAAGTGGGCTTAATCCCCGTCACCCTGATGGTGTCGGGGAATATTATGGGGTCAGGTGTTTTTCTGTTACCTGCAAACCTGGCCTCCACTGGCGGGATTGCCATTTATGGATGGTTGGTGACGATTATCGGTGCACTGGGGCTCTCGATGGTATACGCCAAAATGTCGTTCCTCGACCCAAGTCCTGGTGGTTCTTACGCTTACGCCCGCCGCTGCTTTGGCCCGTTTCTCGGTTATCAAACCAACGTCCTCTACTGGCTGGCCTGCTGGATCGGCAATATCGCCATGGTGGTCATTGGCGTAGGATATTTAAGTTACTTCTTCACGATTCTGAAAGATCCATTGGTATTAACCATCACCTGCGTCGTGGTGCTGTGGATCTTCGTCCTGCTGAACATTGTCGGTCCGAAAATGATCACCCGTGTGCAGGCAGTTGCCACCGTGCTGGCGCTGATCCCCATCGTCGGGATTGCCGTATTTGGCTGGTTCTGGTTCCGTGGTGAAACCTATATGGCGGCATGGAACGTCAGCGGCCTGGGCACCTTCGGTGCAATTCAAAGTACCCTTAACGTTACGCTGTGGTCGTTCATCGGTGTGGAAAGTGCCTCCGTTGCCGCAGGTGTGGTGAAAAACCCGAAACGCAATGTCCCTATCGCCACCATTGGTGGGGTATTGATTGCCGCCGTTTGCTATGTACTTTCTACCACCGCGATTATGGGGATGATCCCTAATGCCGCACTGCGCGTTTCTGCTTCGCCATTCGGTGATGCCGCACGGATGGCGTTGGGTGACACCGCCGGGGCCATTGTTTCCTTCTGCGCAGCTGCGGGTTGCTTAGGTTCACTGGGCGGCTGGACGTTGCTGGCGGGTCAAACGGCGAAAGCCGCTGCCGATGACGGACTGTTCCCACCGATTTTTGCCCGTGTAAATAAAGCGGGTACGCCAGTGGCGGGGCTGATTATCGTCGGTATTTTGATGACCATCTTCCAGCTCAGCAGCATTTCACCAAACGCGACCAAAGAGTTCGGTCTGGTTTCTTCCGTCTCGGTCATCTTTACACTGGTGCCATATCTTTACACCTGTGCGGCGTTACTGCTGCTCGGACACGGTCACTTTGGTAAAGCACGCCCGGCATATCTGGCAGTTACTACCATTGCCTTCCTCTACTGCATCTGGGCCGTGGTGGGGTCCGGAGCGAAAGAGGTTATGTGGTCATTTGTCACCCTGATGGTCATCACCGCCATGTATGCGCTGAATTACAACCGGCTACATAAAAACCCGTATCCCTTAGATGCACCAATAAGCAAAGATTAATTCCCCTTAATCCAGCAAACATAAAAGCCAACCTTAAGAACTTAAGGTTGGCTTAATTTTGCTTTGCGAGCATATGCGCACTTTGTTCGATGGAAACACCGTGATGTTGAAGCGCCTACTAAAAAGACCCTCTTTGAATTTACTCGCCTGGCTATTGTTGGCCGCTTTTTATATCTCTATCTGCCTGAATATTGCCTTTTTTAAACAGGTGTTGCAGGCGCTGCCGCTGGATTCGCTGCATAACGTACTGGTTTTCTTGTCGATGCCGGTCGTCGCTTTCAGCGTGATTAATATTGTCCTGACACTAAGCTCTTTCTTATGGCTTAATCGACCACTGGCCTGCCTGTTTATTCTGGTTGGCGCGGCTGCACAATATTTCATAATGACTTACGGCATCGTCATCGACCGCTCGATGATTGCCAATATTATTGATACCACTCCGGCAGAAAGTTATGCGCTGATGACACCGCAAATGTTATTAACGCTGGGATTCAGCGGCGTGCTTGCTGCGCTGATTGCCTGCTGGATAAAAATCAAACCTGCCACCTCGCGTCTGCGCAGTGTTCTTTTCCGTGGAGCCAATATTCTGGTTTCTGTACTACTGATTTTGCTGGTCGCCGCACTGTTTTATAAAGACTACGCCTCGTTGGGTAATGACTCCAACTTACTGATAGTGTTTTATGTTCAGATAATGCCCGATGACCTTGTCATGCAGCTCCACCGATTTTGAGAACGACAGTGACTTCCGTCCCAGCCTTGCCAGATGTTGTCTCAGATTCAGATTATGTCGCTCAATGCGCTGAGTGTAACGCTTGCTGATAACGTGCAGCTTTCCCTTCAGGCGTGATTCATACAGCGGCCAGCCATCCGTCATCCATACCACGACCTCAAAGGCCGACAGCAGGCTCAGAAGACGCTCCAGTGTGGCCAGAGTGCGTTCACCGAAGACGTGCGCC
>NZ_MDGW01000068.1:0-9384 GCF_001712525.1 Shigella sp. FC1661 | reverse complement strand
TTTACGCGTATGACAGGCTCCGGAAGACGGTTGTTGCGCACGTATTCGGTGAACGCACTATGGCGACGCTGGGGCGTCTTATGAGCTTGCTGTCACCCTTTGACGTGGTGATATGGATGACGGATGGCTGGCCACTGTATGAATCCCGCCTGAAGGGAAAGCTGCACGTAATCAGCAAGCGATATACGCAGCGAATTGAGCGGCATAACCTGAATCTGAGGCAGCACCTGGCACGGCTGGGACGGAAGTCGCTGTCGTTCTCAAAATCGGTGGAGCTGCATGACAAAGTCATCGGGCATTATCTGAACATAAAACACTATCAATAAGTTGGAGTCATTACCTAAGATTATTGTAATTTTTTAAATATTATTTTTCCATGAATAAAATTGGAGTAAGTGCGTGGATAGTAATAATCAAATTGAACCCTGTTTAAGCAGAAAGTCGTCAGAAGGTAAACCACAAATATTTACAACCTTACGAAATATTGCTCTTAACCTTCTGACTATTTTTGAAGCTGTATATGTACATAAAGGGATCGTTAATGCAGCGAAAGTGCTTAATCTGCCCCCCTCGGCAATCAGTCAGTCTATTCAGAAACTGCGCGTTATATTCCCTGACCCATTGTTTATTCGCAAAGGCCAGGGTGTCACTCCTACCGCATTTGCGATGCATCTACATGAGTATATCAGTCAGGGCCTTGAGTCCATTCTTGGCCGCTGGATATCGAAGGAAGCTATGATAAGCAACGAACGATAACTATTGCGACCACTCCCTCGGTCGGAGCCCTGGTCCTTCCTGTCATCTATCGGGCGATTAAAACTCACTATCCGCAGCTTTTACTGCGCAACCCGCCCATCAGCGACGCGGAAAACCAACTCAGTCAGTTTCAAACCGATCTCATCATCGATAACATGTTTTGCACCAATCGTACGGTGCAACATCATGTTCTGTTCACCGACAATATGGTGTTAATTTGCCGCGAGGGAAATCCACTACTCTCTTTAGAAGATGACAGAGAGACTATCGACAACGCTGCGCATGTACTTCTGTTACCGGAAGAGCAAAATTTCAGCGGTCTGCGGCAGAGAGTTCAAGAAATGTTTCCGGACCGGCAAATCAATTTCACCAGCTACAACATTTTGACAATCGCTGCACTGGTTGCCAACAGTGACATGTTAGCGATTATTCCCAGCCGTTTTTATAACCTGTTTAGCCGCTGCTGGCCGCTGGAAAAACTGCCTTTTCCGTCCTTAAATAAGGAGCAAATAGATTTCTCTATCCACTACAACAAATTCAGCCTGCGTGATCCCATCCTGCACGGAGTAATAGATGTTATCCGTAATGCATTTTGAAAAAGTATTGTTACAGCCAGATCACAGCGCAGAACGATAAAATGGCACAATCCAACAACAATTTTACATTTTCGCGACCGCTTTGGCTGCTTTCAGGTCCGTTTCAATGATATACTGCCAGTCGTTAATTCAAAAATAGTTGATAATTACAACAATCTATTGAATTGAAACGCTTTCCTTCGTAATTCGCAACTGGAACACGCACGCTATGAGTAAACCCATTGTGATGGAACGCGGTGTTAAATACCGCGATGCCGATAAGATGGCCCTTATCCCGGTTAAAAACGTGGCAATAGAGCGCGAAGCCCTGCTGCGCAAGCCGGAATGGATGAAAATCAAGCTTCCAGCGGACTCTACACGTATCCAGGGCATCAAAGCCGCAATGCGCAAAAATGGCCTGCATTCTGTCTGCGAGGAAGCCTCCTGCCCTAACCTGGCGGAATGCTTCAACCACGGCACAGCAACGTTTATGATCCTCGGCGCTATTTGTACCCGCCGTTGTCCGTTCTGTGATGTTGCCCACGGTCGCCCGGTAGCTCCTGATGCCAATGAACCAGTGAAACTGGCGCAGACCATTGCCGATATGGCGCTGCGTTATGTGGTTATCACCTCCGTTGACCGTGATGACCTGCGCGATGGCGGTGCCCAGCACTTTGCGGATTGCATTACTGCCATTCGGGAAAAAAGCCCGCAAATCAAAATTGAAACTCTGGTGCCGGATTTCCGTGGTCGTATGGATCGTGCTCTGGATATTCTGACTGCAACGCCACCAGATGTGTTCAACCATAACCTGGAAAACGTACCGCGTATTTACCGTCAGGTACGGCCTGGTGCAGATTACAACTGGTCGCTGAAGCTGCTGGAACGCTTTAAAGAAGCGCATCCGGAAATCCCGACCAAGTCTGGTCTGATGGTGGGACTGGGTGAAACCAATGAAGAAATTATTGAGGTAATGCGCGACCTGCGCCGTCATGGTGTGACGATGTTAACGCTGGGGCAATATTTGCAGCCAAGCCGCCATCACCTGCCGGTTCAACGTTACGTTAGCCCGGATGAGTTCGACGAAATGAAAGCCGAAGCGCTGGCGATGGGCTTTACCCATGCTGCATGCGGTCCGTTTGTCCGCTCTTCTTACCACGCCGATTTGCAGGCGAAAGGGATGGAAGTTAAGTAATCCTGTAATAATTACTTACATCTGTCTGATAAAAAACCCACTTTTTGAAGCGGGTTTTTTGTATCGAACAAGATATTGAGGGAGCGTCCTGCTCGCCACGTCACTCTTTATGAGAGAGCTTTTCAGCCTGAAGATCAACGTCTGCGCCTTTTTTCGCCGCAGCATCATCATCATTCATCGCCTTCTTGAACCCTTTAATGGCCGCTCCAAGGTCTCCACCCAGCGTACGTAACTTCTTAGTCCCAAACAGCAGAACGACCAGCGCCGCAACTACTAGCAGTTTGGTAATACTAATCTCACCCATAGATACCTTCTTGACATATAACCGGCAACAGAACGCGCCTTAAAAACCAGAGAATATTAACGGTCATTCGACGCGCGCACACAATAGCAATCTGTAACAAGGTGAATCAAGCGCCGAGTAAAAAAACATCATAATAATTGCGGCGGCGCAAAGCGACGGTTGTTTAAGACGGGCAGTTGCGCGCGCACCTGACGCACACGTTCGGGCGTCACTTCCGCCATAATGAGTGCAGGCATTTCTGACGCTGCCGCAATGGTGACGCCAAAGGGATCTATAATCCGGCTTTGCCCGATATTTTTGTTCCCGCACTCGCCCGCCGCCACCATATAACAGGTGGTATCCAGCGCACGAGCGGCAAGCAACGTTGACCAGTGATGCTCTTTGAGCGGCCCGCGAACCCAGGCGGCAGGAAGTACCAGGATTTCAGCTCCCTGTAATGCCTGTGCCAGCGCCAGCTCTGGAAAGCGTAAGTCATAACAGGTCATCAGACCGACCTTCATCCCTTCCACCTCCAGTAACGGAGCGATTTCATTACCAGCATCAACACGGCGTGATTCCTGAATGGCAAATGCATCATAGAGATACAGTTTGGCATAACGGGCGACGATGTTTCCTGCCTGAAGTGCCACCAGCATATTCCATGCGCGCCCCGGCGTTGAAGGAACATGAATCGTCAGAATTGTCGTCATCATGTTACGTTTACTTTCTCGCCGTAAACGTCCGAGGAATTCGCCTTCCAGCAGCTGTGCTGATTTAACCGATAGATCTGCATCATGATCATCGCGTGCCAGCAATGCTTCCGGCAGGACAAACAGCGATACGTCGTTTTCCGCCGCCTGCGCCATCAACGAGGCACAAATCTCAGCGTTCTTTTCCCACACAGATGTAACAGCAAACTGTCCTGCAGCAACCAGCATTGTCACCTCCTGTCAGAGTCGTAAAATTCGCCAACGACGATTATTCGGCGTTACACTTATCACTCATACAAATCAAATAGCAGGATTTTGCAGTGTTACAACTTCTTTTAGCAGTTTTTATTGGCGGTGGTACGGGAAGCGTGGCGAGATGGCTGTTAAGTATGCGATTTAACCCACTGCATCAGGCGATTCCGTTGGGGACGCTGACAGCAAACCTGATTGGGGCATTCATCATAGGAATGGGATTCGCATGGTTTAGCAGGATGACGAACATTGATCCAGTGTGGAAAGTATTAATCACCACCGGATTTTGTGGCGGTCTAACAACCTTCTCAACATTTTCGGCAGAAGTGGTGTTTTTGTTACAAGAGGGTCGCTTTGGCTGGGCATTACTGAACGTTTTCGTCAACCTTCTGGGGTCTTTTGCCATGACAGCACTGGCTTTCTGGCTGTTTTCGGCCTCAACCGCACACTAAAGACCAAAAAAAAAACCGCTGATTAAGCGGGTTTTGAATTCTTGCTGACGTATCTTACAGAGCGATTACGTTTGCAGCAGAAGGGCCTTTGGCACCGTTAGTGATTTCGAACTCTACGCGCTGACCTTCAGCAAGAGTTTTAAAACCATTAGTCTGGATTGCAGAGAAGTGTACGAACACGTCTTTGCTGCCGTCTTCCGGAGTAATGAAACCGAATCCTTTGGACTCATTAAACCACTTAACGTTACCTTTAATCTTAGACATCAAAATTACCTTTACATGAAAAATAGACACAAATGCTGTGTCGGTTACCAGTACACCAATTGTGGTACGCTTTGTCCAGTGCAACTTTACTAAAAAGTGATAAAAGTCGCGTTATTTTTGATGTTACTTATTTTAGCTATTGATTTTAAAGAAGTTACTAAAACTTCATTTGTCTCAAAACTGAAAGCGCATCCAGGCAAAGTACACATTGCCATTGTTGTAGGTACCCGGAATGTAGGTCATCTGAAAAGTCACTGGGCCATAACCCACGGAGGCCAATGGCAGTAGAACCGGGAGAGGGATGTAATTCCAGTTATCGCGTGCCGTTACGCCAGCGGTGAATCCCAGACCTAAATGAAAATTTTCATCCGCCAGCGGTCGCCAGGTACTTTCCCATCCGTATCCGGCAATCGGTTCCCATTTGTTCCACGAGTCCTTAAATGCCATGGCATACAGGCCATGCCAGTTTCCTTTTTCATCCCAACGCGACAGGCCAAAACCGCCACCCCACGGTCGCTCGTTATAGCGATCGGTTTTTTCTTTGTCGTAAGCGAAACGTGCATGCTAGGTGATGGCAGGAATATATAAATCATAATGTTCAGGCTGTTGCCAGGTTGGTGCAATATTTTCTCTAAACGTTGTCATCCACTCATCTGCGTTAGCAAAAACTTTACCAACGCTGATTAACTGAATAAAAACAAAGGAAAAGATAGCGACATATTTACTCACGTTCATTTGTGACCATAAAACATTTATCAAAAATCTACTACTAGCATAGCAAAGCTACAATTAACATAACCTTAATAGACCCAACATAAAGAATAATCTGAATAGCTGCTCTATTTATTTCCGCTTGTTCAAGTTAAATATTTCCGCGCATCGATTAAAGATGATGCGTCGTTTTCTGCGATGGGAATAGTCAAAAAAGAAAAACCAAGTCTTTTTTGATGATAAAATAAAATCAAGGAAAAATTATTTTATTTTTTAACGAGATACAACAATCATCTTAACGAAGTATATAATATATATCGTCAACCCATGCTCATATTAGATTATTTTTTTGAGCACACAGCCGCAGCTAACACCATTGCAATTAACAAATTTGCATCAATCCACCATCAATTATCACACATTATTATGTGATAATTGCCAACCGCTAAATATGCGTTTTGTTATCTATGTATAAAAACAGCAACTTCAATGTCTTAATGGCAGTTTTTCTTGATTTTAATCAGCATTCATCGCCAATTTATTGGGCATATTTTTTCCTTAAGCTTTAGGAATTTTTTATTATTTACTTTGGGGCCTGGAGACAGGAAAAATTATGCTGACATTCATTGAACTCCTTATTGGGGTTGTGGTTATTGTGGGTGTAGCTCGCTACATCATTAAAGGGTATTCCGCCACTGGTGTGTTATTTGTCGGTGGCCTGTTATTGCTGATTATCAGTGCCATTATGGGGCACAAAGTGTTACCGTCCAGCCAGGCTTCAACAGGCTACAGCGCCACGGATATCGTTGAATACGTTAAAATATTACTAATGAGCCGCGGCGGCGACCTCGGCATGATGATTATGATGCTGTGTGGATTTGCCGCTTACATGACCCATATCGGCGCGAATGATATGGTGGTCAAGCTGGCGTCAAAACCATTGCAGTATATTAACTCCCCTTACCTGCTGATGATTGCCGCCTATTTTGTCGCCTGTCTGATGTCTCTAGCCGTCTCTTCCGCAACCGGTCTGGGTGTTTTGCTGATGGCAACCCTATTTCCGGTGATGGTAAACGTTGGTATCAGTCGTGGCGCAGCTGCTGCCATTTGTGCCTCCCCGGCGGCGATTATTCTCGCACCGACTTCAGGGGATGTGGTGCTGGCGGCGCAAGCTTCCGAAATGTCGCTGATTGACTTCGCCTTCAAAACGACGCTGCCTATCTCAATTGCTGCAATTATCGGCATGGCGATCGCCCACTTCTTCTGGCAACGTTATCTGGATAAAAAAGAGCACATCTCTCATGAAATGTTAGATGTCAGTGAAATCACCACCACTGCTCCTGCGTTTTATGCCATTTTGCCGTTCACGCCGATCATCGGTGTACTGATTTTTGACGGTAAATGGGGTCCGCAATTACACATCATCACTATTCTGGTGATTTGTATGCTGATTGCCTCCATTCTGGAGTTCCTCCGCAGCTTTAATACCCAGAAAGTTTTCTCTGGTCTGGAAGTGGCTTATCGCGGGATGGCAGATGCGTTTGCTAACGTGGTGATGCTGCTGGTTGCCGCTGGGGTATTCGCTCAGGGGCTTAGCACCATCGGCTTTATTCAAAGTCTGATTTCTATCGCTACCTCGTTTGGTTCGGCGAGTATCATCCTGATGCTGGTATTGGCGATTCTGACAATGCTGGCGGCAGTCACGACCGGTTCAGGCAATGCGCCGTTTTATGCGTTTGTTGAGATGATCCCGAAACTGGCGCACTCTTCCGGCATTAACCCGGCGTATTTGACTATCCCGATGCTGCAGGCGTCAAACCTTGGCCGTACCCTTTCGCCCGTTTCTGGCGTAGTCGTTGCGGTTGCCGGGATGGCGAAGATCTCGCCGTTTGAAGTCGTAAAACGCACCTCGGTACCGGTGCTTGTTGGTTTGGTGATTGTTATCGTTGCTACAGAGCTGATGGTGCCAGGAACGGCAGCAGCGGTCACAGGCAAGTAAATAGTAATGCCGGAGGCAAGTTTCCTCCGGCTTTATCATGTCACCCACTGTGGTATATGCGTTGTGGTCTGCCAACTTTGCCGTGAACAATTTCAGCAATAATCAGATGGCGGCTGGCGCAATATTCAAGATAACGTCTGGCAGTGGTGCGGCTGATGGTCAGTGCCTGCGCCACCGTTTCTGCCGTATGTTGCACACCAGGCTCTTTAAACAGTTTTCGCACCGCGTTTAGCGTCAAGGGATCAATGCCGGTCGGCAGTTCGTCTTTAGGTTCACCGCGAGCATAGGCATTAAACATCTCATCAATTTGCTTCTGGCTGGCGCTATCAATACTTTCCAGCATATGTTTACGCTGGCGGAAACGGGTTAGCGTTTGCCCCAGCCGTTCATAGGCAATGGGCTTAATGAGATAATCAAATACACCACAACGTACGGCTTCAGACACCGTTTCCATATCGCTGGCTGCAGTGGTAAACACCACGTCGCCGGGATAATGCGCCTGCACCAGTTCATGCAATAAATTAATCCCTCTGCCGTCAGGAAGATAGTTATCGAGCAAGATTAGCCCCGGCTTAAAACGCTCGATCATCATTCGGGCCTGCGCCAGGTTTCCCGCCAGTAATATCTGACTGAATCCGGGAATGTGACGAATATATTCCGCATGCATCTCTGCCAGCGGCGTTTCGTCCTCAACGATCAATAGGGTTAATGGAGCTGTCATTAGGTTTCACTTTCGGAATATAGATTGAAAATAAGGTACCGCAGGGATCATTATCTTCGAGAGTGATAACACCACCGCAGCGCGTTACGTAGCTGGCAATCAAGTACAACCCAATGCCATGTTCACCGGGCTCGTCAGCACGCGTACTGACCCCCTGCTCAAATATTTTGTCTCGTAGAGACTCTGGAACGCCGCAGCCCTGATCGGCGACTTCAATCACCACATCATCGCCTTCATCGCTGAGGAATAATTCAACGATCTTGTTTCCTTCATCGCTACGCAGGCTGGCTTCGAAGGCGTTATCAAGTAAATTGCCCACAATGGCTGCAAACTCGGTGCTATCCAGTCCTGGCGGCAGTTGCGAAAGCTGGCTACCGGGGACAATGATCATTTTTAGCCCCAGTTCCCGGGCGCGCTGCACTTTACCAAAAAGCAGCCCCGCCACCTGGCGATCGGCAAACGCCTCGCGCAGGCTGTCAATAAGCTGTTGCTGGGCCTGAGACTCCCCCTGCACCATCGCCAGCACGCGATCATACTCTTTCATCTGCAACAGACCATTGAGCGTCGACATCCAATTGAGATGCTCGTGTCGCAATGTACGAAGGCTCTCAACGTATTGTTTTATTTGCGTCAGTTGCGCATTGAGGGTGGAAATTTCGTCTTTACTGCGAAAGCTGATAATGGCCCCCAGCAAATCATCACCTGAACGAATAGCTTCCCGATTGGCAATAACGCTCAGACCGTTAAAGTTAGCCACCACATCCTGACGTTTTTCATCAATCTGTTCGGTAAAGAAATCGGCGGGCCTGACCACTTCAGCAATGGGTTTACCCAACCATTGCCGTCCGGGGGAACTCAGCCCCAGCATCTTTCTTGCGTTACGATTGATGGCGGTAATGTAACCGTGCGGATCCACCGCAATCAGCCCTTCATAAACCGAACTAAACAGCGCCTCTTGCTGACGGACCACGCGTGCGATTTGCTTTGGCTCCATGCCCATCATCTGCCGACGGATATGCGCGGCCAGGAACCACGACAGCAACATCAGAATCCCTAACAGCACGACAAACACACCTGCCATCGGTAATAAAAACTCAGCCCGCCAGCTATCGATTTTACTCACCAGGTAGCCAATCGACACCACGCCGATGACTTTTCCGGTAATGACTCCAACTTACTGATAGTGTTTTATGTTCAGATAATGCCCGATGACCTTGTCATGCAGCTCCACCGATTTTGAGAACGACAGTGACTTCCGTCCCAGCCTTGCCAGATGTTGTCTCAGATTCAGATTATGTCGCTCAATGCGCTGAGTGTAACGCTTGCTGATAACGTGCAGCTTTCCCTTCAGGCGTGATTCATACAGCGGCCAGCCATCCGTCATCCATACCACGACCTCAAAGGCCGACAGCAGGCTCAGAAGACGCTCCAGTGTGGCCAGAGTGCGTTCACCGAAGACGTGCGCC
>NZ_MDGW01000067.1:0-9467 GCF_001712525.1 Shigella sp. FC1661 | reverse complement strand
AGTTCATTTTCCATCGTTTTCTTGCCGAGCAGGCGCTGGAGTTCTTTAATCTGCTTCATGGCGGCAGCAAGTTCAGAGGCAGGAACAACCTGTTCTCCGGCGGCCACAGCAGTAAGACTTCCTTCCTGGTATTGCTTACGCCAGAGAAATAACTGGCTGGCTGCTACACCATGTTGCCGGGCAACGAGGGAGACCGTCATCCCCGGTTCAAAGCTCTGCTGAACAATTGCGATCTTTTCCTGTGTGGTACGCCGTCTGCGTTTCTCCGGCCCTAAGACATCAATCATCTGTACTCCAATGACTAGTCTAAAAACTAGTATTAAGACTATCACTTATTTAAGTGATACTGGTTGTCTGGAGATTCAGGGGGCCAGTCTACATCCCACCATTTCAGGGCAATCAGCGCCTCAGCACGGGAAAGGGATATTCTCTGTATATCAGCATCCTCCCCACCAGCCACCCGGTATACCTCTGATAAATCACGAACATTTTTCATGTCTGCTTTCCCGGACGTTTCCATCAGTGCGTTAATATCATCCCCCGTATAGCGTGATTGCGCGACGATACCAGCCAGAGAGATAACCATAGCCCGGCATACCTGGTCTATCAGACGTAACCTGGTGTCATCATTCGAGAGGGTGTAAGACTTAACCTCAGCCACATTCCGTGGATAGTTGGCGTGCCATACCGCGACAGCTCCACATTCATCAACATCGCCGCTAAGGTAGGTTTTTGCCACTCGGTTATTACCCGATAACGCAATTTCTACCTCCTGTATGCCGAAAAACCATGCGGCTATCGCATGACCTGCTTCATGTATTGCAAGATGTCTGGGCCAGCGATAGCTGCCGAACTCAATAATGATGGGTTGCGTACTCATATCTTCCCTCTCAGAATGGCGTTTCATCGTCGAATGGTGGGCTTTGGTCGTATTCATCACGGGATGGCTGCTGCGCACGTCTCAGCGCGTCCGTTGCCTGTCCCCGCTGTCCTGCCTTCCCGCCGGGGCGTACCGTTCTGGCGCTGATCACACTGTCGGCTACTACCTGATACCCCTGCTGTGTACCGCCGTCCTGCCCTGTCCACTGGTTGAGTTGCATATTGCCTGCCACGCTCACAAGGTCGCCTTTCTGGTGCTTTGCCAGCGCATCGGCCTGCTTCCCAAAAGCAATAACGCCCAGCCAGAAGGTTGACTCTCCCGCCTCTGCCGCATTACAGGGGAGAGACACCGCCAGCCGCGCCATAGCCATGTTGTTACCGTTCGTTGTGGTGCGGGTCTGGGGATCTGCCACCAGCCGCCCGTATGCTGAAATTTGTGCTGTCATTTTCCCCTCACTGGATTATTAGTTTTGCTAATGACGATTTCTTAATGTGGGACACCTGCCGATTTTTTTTCATAGTAAGCAAAAATAGTGTTGTCTCTGTTGTCTTTGTTGTCTCACGGCTCTACAGGCCGCGCCACGTCTGGGTTTTGCTGAGACAACATTTGCAATTTCGTGTTGTCTCACCCGGCATAAATGTTGTCTCACTGCCTGCCAGACTAAAAACACACTTTCGCCCTGTTGTCTCAAAATGGCTAAATGTTGTCTCGGTGTTGTCTCAGAAATTAAAATAAAATCCTTATAAATCAATCTCAATTACAAATTGAGACAACAAAGACAACCGAGACAACACTAAAACTACGCATGTGAAGAAATAATTATTCTTCTGGCTGGCTGCTTTCCTCTGCCATGAAATTGAGTACATAGACGCGAATCTGTCGCCCATCCTCCCTTACTCGCCCCTGATAGCCTCGCCCGCTCGTTGGTGGTGTAAGCATTCCTGCATTCTTTAGAACTTCGGCAAACTGTTTGGTATTGAAGCCCTTTGCAATCTCCTGCTCAAACGCTGCCGGGAAGGTGTAGAAAATTATCGGGTCGCCGTCGTGGTTCCCCTTCTTCCTGTACCCGGCTAAATCACGGATGGGTAAATCGCGCGGGTCATAACCCAGCGGCGCGAATCGACTCAGCCCATAGGCATTCAAAAACGCCTCCGTCTGCTCAATAATCTGCTGGTGCTCTTTGTTCCCCGTGCCGAACTCACGCAACCACGCATTGTAGCTGTGCTGTATCGCATCACGGCACGTTTGATCATCCCAGCCAGTAACCACGCCACCCAGCAGTAAAGCAGCCTCCAGAATGGCGAACCTTGCCCCTACACGGTGAACCTGTTCCCCATAGTCGGCAGGAATAAGACTGCGCCAGCGGGCTTCACAGTCACGAACGGTATCAATGGCCTGCTGCTGGTGGCCTGCAAGCCATCTGATCCACTCCCGCCCGGCAGCGCCGTGATTGCTCTGCCACGCGGATTTTAATGCGTCTGCATGGTCTTTCCCTGTCTGGTGCTCATGAAAGCGCACCGCCTTACTTAACGGGATATTCAGCAGGCGCACCAGTTGCCCCGCTTTTGTCTTGCGTCCTGCGGAGGCAATGAACGTTTCTAAATCCATTTCCCCGGTGCTGATTGCCACGGTACGCCAGCGTTTTAGATCCCGATTTCCGCCTTCTTTCGCGCCCTGCAATTTCCCTACGCCGTTAAACAGGGCATAGGCAGACTGAGAAACGCTTATCGGGTCTGCGCCCTGTCCGACTTCATCCAGCGGCATCAGTCCGTCATTGTGGGCGGCGGCCTCGTTTATCATCCCCAGCGCCGTCCCGTACCACGTCAGGCGCAAGGCATCAGGGTTCCCGTATAGACTGCTAGCCACGTTCTGCGTGGTTGTTTTCCCGGCGCTCGATTGCTCATAAAAATGAATCCCGAATCCGTCACGCTCTGCCACCCCGATTAATGGCGCTGCCAGTGCTGCGGCAATGCCTGTCATCATCGCGTAGTTGCCGTATGCCAGCCGCGCGACACTGTTGCGCCAGCTTTCCGGCGTTCCTGCTACGGTATACCCGGCAGCGGCTGAACTGCGCCCGCTGAACAAAACAGGCCGCTCAGGTGTGCCGATGATTTCCCCGTCCGGCATGATGTATGCCCCGCACTGCCAGCCTGTAGCATGAGCAACGCGCCACAATTCACGCGAGCCGCTCCGCTGTAGCCAGTCGGCAAGGATCGCCCGTAAACTGCTTTTGGTCGTGACGTTAACCCCACCAGCTTTCAGGGTGCGCCAGCCTTCACGCTCGCCAATATCAGCCAGCGGGATAGCCGCTGTTGTCGGTATGCCTGCACCGAATGCCAGCCATGAGATAATAAGATACTGATCTTTGTCGTCGCGTCCCGTGCCGATAACCTCCAACGGGGAACATAACCAGCTTTCAGCGTTGACGATCTCCCCGCTTTCCTTGTCCACCTTCGGCGTTACCCAGAAAACGCTATCTTTGCGGCTCTCAATGTGGGGTTTTAGTGGATCTTTCTCTGGATGGTCAGTTTTACCGCCCTCAATGGCTTGCAATCGCGGTTTCACGGCTTCCCCTTGAATCTGGTACATCGAATCGTTAAACGCAGCCGTAGCGACTTCCAGCCCGTTTTGCTGGCGGTAGTCGTCCCAGTCGGCTTTGTAGTCTGTCGGCGGCAGCGCCACCCAGCCAGCCACGGATAAGGCGGCTTTCTCTGCGGCATCTTTGCCCGTGTTCGCCTGGTCGTCCTGCTGGTGGTCGTTATCTGCGGCAATGATAATCTGCGTGGCGGGATATATCCGGCGCATCACTTCGGCAACGGGTAGCAGGTTGCCCGCGTCAATTGCTGCCACTGCCAGCGCGTCCGGGCGCATCAGGTGAACTGAAAGGGCCGTCGCCAGCCCCTCGGCAATTAAAACGCTCTGCGGCGATTCTGGCGCGTTTACGGCGTGATATGCCCCGCGCTTTGCTGAACCTGTCAGGAGTCGCTTCTCTCCCTGCGGTGTAATGGTTTGCGCTGCTGCCACTGCGCCGGATTCGTCCACCAGCTCCAGCAATAACGAACCATCCGGCATAACCGGATAGTTAAACCCGGTCAGCCCTTTTGATTGCAGGTAATCAGATTCGCCCTGTGTGGCACTCTGGCGCATTCCGGCATACAGATGGGCAAACGTAGCCCTTCGCTGCTCTGCGTCCTCTGCTGCCTGTTTCTGGCGCTCCTGCTCACGCTGCTGGCGGTCAGCTTCCAGTTGCTCTCTTCTATGGCTCGCTGCCGCCGGGTCGGTTTGCGCTGCCCGGTAATCAATACCCAGCACGTCAGCGGCAAGCTGTGCCGCCTCCGTGGTGTCGCAGTTGTTTACCCGCTTGATTAAATCCAGCCCGTCACCAGCGCCACACTGGTTGCAGATAAAGCTACCGCGCCCGTTGTCGTCGAATCTGAAACGGTCTTTTCCACCACATGCAGGGCATGGAGAATGGCGGCGCGATGAATCAGGCACGTCGATAGACAATTCAGCCAGCACATAAGGCCAGCGCCCTGCTGCGGCGCTGGTCACTTCGCGGATAAGGTCGATATTACGCATGGTTGCCTCCTGCCACGGTCGCGCCCATATCATTAATCATGCTTTGCCATATCTCGCGCCCGATGTCAGTCAATCCGTCCTTAGTGACGCAACGATCAAGAAGCTCGATCCCCACGATTTCCCACTGCGGGTAGCGCACTTTCATGGCTGCCAGTGCGTAGCTATCAATCAGGCTGCGAACGCCTTTTACTCCATTGACGATTTCCACACGGACGGCGAGGCCGTCCGCATCAATCATGAAATAGTCCCCGCCGCTGGTGGAAGTAATGTGGTTATACAGTGCTGCCGCATACTTATTCGCCAGCGCATTCAGTCGGAAATTTTTAGTAATCATGTCGCCCCTCAGTGCGCCAGCGCCATTTCAGGCCAGCCGTTTTCATTCAGTTCAGCTATAAAGCTGTTGTGAAGTTCAGCAAGCGTTTCACGACCAAATGGAGTCAGTGCTCCTTGTTCCACATCCATCATGGCTCTGTAGAAAATGATGGCGCGTTCTGTGCCAGACTCGATGCCAAAACGTTCTATCATCGCGCCCTCAATGTTGTTTGCCATAGCGAGGCGCTCTGCTACTGGATACAGCGGCATGGCGACGATGCCGTTGGAATAAACAGCCACTTCGGAAGGATTGCCAGTATCATCAATGATGCTGACAGTGCCGTTTTCCTCTCTCATTTCCAGCATGAATACTGTTGCGATCAGCCAGCGCCACATAATCACGTGATGCTGTGATGTGTAATCGAAATATCCCTGGTTGCCGCCACTGGCAATAGCGAGATGTATAAACATGCCTTCATCTGGTTTATCGTCATAATCCCCGGCATCCAGACGATTTACGGCATCAATATATGAGACGGTCTCAACGCGTTCTGTCATGCCATCGTTGCTGCGGTACATGATGTTTACGCCGCCAGGCGTTGCTTCTGCATGGAACGTTAAGAAATTATTCATGTTTCGCCTCGCCTGAATGATTCTGTAACTCATATTTGCCCAACAATTCGTCAGCTTCCTGAATAGCTTCTGGTACGCCATTGAGCAGTGACATAACCGCGCCAATCATTAACTTGTCTCTGTTGCTGGGGCTGGCCCCTTCAAGCCAGAACCCTAAAACAGTCTGAACCTGTTCGATGCGACATTGCGCTTCAATGAGCTGGATGTTGGTCATTTCGCACTCTCCACATCGATTAAACTGATATCTATCAGGGAGGTAACTTTTTGTAGCCAGCTATTGATTACTGTCGCCTGTTCCCCTCCCACCGAGGGAACAATCTCATTCATCACATGAACCAGACCTGTGCGCGCTCTGGTAAGCCGTTCAGTCGCGCAATCTGCGGGAGTGAATGTGTCTGGATATGGCTCTTCGCGCCCCAGCAATGATTCAATTTCCAGCTCACACGGATGACGATAAATTAAGTTGATATTCATTTTTCACCCCCAAGAATTACCAGCTCTGCACGGGCATCGTTAACCAAAGATGAGCACGCTTTAATCGCATCCACGACATCAGCAGCGTCCATTTCTTCAGCCGAAAGACTGACAGCAACCAGGACAGCCGCTGTTTGCTCGATTAATTGAAGTGCGGACGTAAGGCGAGGGGTATTAATTGAGTTATTCATTGGTTGCCCCCCGTTTTCCTGACATTTCGCCACCTTCCAGCAGGAAATGAACGTCACGAACGGCGAGATCCAATATCGCGAGTAACGCCTTCAGTTTTTCGTCTCGTGAGGGAGAGTTGCTCACCAGAATGTCATTAATCACTTCTGTCAGTGTGATGATCTGGCTTGTGCGTTCGAGGGGATCCATATGCACATCGTAGGTTTTAATCATGTGCCACCTCCATGCGGATACGACCAGCAAAAAAGCAGACGTGATCGCGCACCAGAGAACGGCGAGCATCGCGTTCAGACTCGGCAGCAATATGATGAATTTTGGCGGTAATTGTCGGGCAATCGCGGCGAACTGCGGCGATAATCCAGATAAATTGCGGTTTTTGGGTAGGGGTAGTAGCCAGCATAGCGGCAGCCTCCTTTGTGTTTAAGGAGTCACCGCCTGAGTTTCCACGCTCTGAAATGGCGGTGACGTTAGCAGGGGTGGAAATACCGGACACAAAGGAAACCGGCCTACGCGAACGTAGCCCCACTAACGCCACCATTGATACAGTACGGACTAGGCCGCTGATTTGATGTGCGTAGTGATCGGACACAAAAAAAGACGCTTTCGGCGTCTGTGTCGCCCTGAGTGTGTTCGGGTTTCCACGCCCGGTTGCTGATTTTGCAGCAACGCTTGAACTATAACAGCTTTTCTCTGCTAGGTGGTCATACCAGATAAAACCGTAACCCTTTAAGAGTTTTTCCTGTGCACGGCTCACCATCTTTTTGTTGAGGGTAAGCGCCTCGCGTACTGGTAACGGAACTCCGGGCGCTGCGGTATCAATATCAGGTTTTATAAGGTTGTAAGGGTTAACATTTGTTAACAGGCCAGCCAGATTAAAGGCTTCTTTCTGGGCGGCAGGTTCATTCAGTATCACGGCGCACCTCCACGAACTCATTAACGAATCTCTCCAAAGGCTGAACACATGGCGACTGATAGCCCTCGCGGTAAAAGGTCACTCGGTTATGCTCGACGCGCTCAACGGTCACTACAGCCCCGTGCGAATCCTTGTAACGGCTTCCCGGCATCGGATTGTGGTTACGCATGGTTTACCTCCAGACGTTTAGCGAGCCAGCGTTGCGACAGGCGGGTGAGTTCTCCTTTGCGCTGCTCATATTCCATGCCCATATCAATTAACGTGATATTGGTGCTTTCGAGATAGGCGAGGTGTTCAAGCTGTGCTGCGTTCATGCTGTCCCGTGGTTCGCCAGTAATGCCATTTGCCTGCGCTCACTGCTTCGCCGTCATGCCACCCAGCACGATACGGGCGATCATGTTGCTCTCGTTGCTGTAGTGGCGCTGCTGCGTCGTTTTGCCCATCTCGGCACGGGCCATATTCAGCGCATCGCACATTGGCTTAAAGTTGTTTGCGGCACTGAGACGGGCTTTTAGCTGGCGACGATAGCGGGCGGCGATTTCAGGCACGCTACGCTGTAATTCTTCCTCGCACTGGATGAAATAACGGCGGATAGCGCGGCCCTGCTCGTTGCGTTCAACCATTGCCACTTCTTTAGCCATATCCAGCGATAGCAGGTAATCATGCTCTATTTGCTGGCGAGTTTTTGCGCTCGCCCGTTTTGGCGTGCTCAAATTTTCAACACGGATAAAATCGGTTCCGGCAATAAAACCGTACTGGTCAATTCGGCCTTTAATCCAGTTAGTAAAGTCGCGGCCCACCCCCAGCGCTTTATGCAACGCCTTAGCGCTCACAATATTGGCTTCACGCCCGCCAATGCGTCCGGCAATAACGGGAACAATAGCGGCAAAGTCGTTGCCGTTAATTACTCCCGTGTTAACGTTGGGCCGCGGGGCGGCCCCCGAACTGAATCGGCTTTTTTCGATAGTCATATTTTCGGCTCCGTTATGCGGCGGTGAGATTGTCCGGGTATAGATTGAGAATGTCGGCAATTTCAGGCTGAGAAAGTCCCTGATAGCCGCCAGCGTCGGCGTTATGGTTCACAAGCCGAATAACTTTTAGAACGTCACCGCGCCCGGTAAAGCGATAGCGTAAATGTGGCCCTATCCCGTCGGGGTTCTTTTCGTCTATACGCTCAAGCTGAATATCAAGCCTGCGCTCTAACTCGCTGGCGTAGTTCCTTCCAGACGAAAGGCGGCAATAACGCAGAATGTCATTTTCTGTCCATCCCTCTATACCAGTACGCAGCATATAGACTCTGGCACGATGCTTTTTCGGTGTGCGCTTTGGTGCTTGAAGGGATTTTGTAAGGGGCGTAACATCAGATACGCGAATATCTGAATTAGCCGCCTGTAATGGGCGGTTTTTCTTTTCCATCAGGCCACCTTCCCGCGGCGTTCTGCCAGCCAGTTGTGAATCTCAACCGCATCAAACGCAGTTATTTTTTCTCCCAGCTTTACCGGACGTGGTAGTGAACCGTTTCTTACTTTACGGTCGATGGTGGATACACTAACGCCCAGCAATTCAGCCAGGCGGAAGCGTCTGATATAGCCTTTTGTAGGGATAGTGTCGATGTTCATGATTCCCGTAACCTCTTAGCGATAGTTGTTGCTTCGTTACGGGGATTTAATGGCGTGCACGCTCAAAAAGGAATGATCGTATTTTTTACTATCGTGATAGTAAAATTTACTATCACCTTTTTTTCCCTGCCGTGGTGCGTTCTTCCGGTGTTCTGTCTGCGTCGGCTATGAGTTTCTTCAGGTAATCTATGGATGGCTCATCATAGCCGCCCCCCAAAAGCGCCCAGTGGTTTATTGTGGCGTTCGCCCATGCTTCGTTGGTTTCCTTCCCGTTCTTCCCTTTACACTCTTCTGGGTAGTGCCGCTTCACATAAATCAACGCCAAGAGGCAAATTTCGCGCTTTTGCCTGTGGCGCTCTCTGTTTCCGTGCTCAACGTTTTTAACATCCTCATAAAGAGCTTGTAAGTTTATGCGAGTTTCGGGGCTGTATATGGGCTGGTTTTTGTCCATGCATTCGCCGATATATTCAACCCACGGCCTTGTTATGTACAAATCCTCTACGGATATTTCGTGGAAGGCATGTTTTGTATAATCGAGAAAAAAATAATAATTCGCACTTACGTCTAGTTCTCTTTTTCTGTGTGCGGGGCTGAATATGCGTGCGGGAGTGTCAATAGAATCAAGCCCTGCGATGTCGAGTATATAGGAGGCGTTAACATGCCATAGCCCAAGCAGGTAATGCTGCCAACTTACTGATTTAGTGTATGATGGTGATTTTAAGGTGCTTGCGTGGCTTCCATTTCCATCAGATGTCCTTCCTGCTCCGCTACTGAAGGCGTGGTGCGTAACGGCAAAAGCACTGCCGGACATCAGCGCTATCTCTGCTCTCATTGCCGTAAAACATGGCAACTACAGTTCACTTACACC